>JBJKRD010000497.1:0-5642 GCA_046704925.1 Opitutaceae bacterium
AGTTGGGCCCACGTTTGCCGCAAAGAACCCGGTCAGCAAGGAATAACCCGGTGCCGGCGCGGAATCCGTGCCGTTCACTCCAGGTCCGGTTGGCGCCACTCACCAGGGTTTGGCGTGGTCGGTGACCCCCGGCCAGTCGTCGCTGCGGAAAGGCACGGCGGGCAGACCGGCGCCGTTGTACAGGTTCGCCTCGGGATTCGACTGCCAGGCATAGCGCACGGCCACCGGATCGGGGACGGCGGCCGAAGCGACCACCACCGTGTCGCCCTCGATCCGGGCGTCGGCCCAGTGCCACTGGCGGTCGTGGCCCGCGACCGAAAACTCCCCCGGTTTCCCGCCATGGCATTTCAACCCGCCATCGGTGTGGTCAAAATGGATCCGCAGGGCGCTGCCTTCGCGGTCGAGTGAACGATAGGTGGGACCCTGGTAGACGATGTCCTTCCCATAACATTTGGCCAGAGCGATCAGCGCGAGGCGGTCGCCGACGATCTTCTTCGCCGTCGGGTGGATGTTGTCCGCCTCCCCCGTGTCGACGGTGACTGCGAGCCCGCAATTCGGGACGGTCTGCGCGGTCAACGCCTGCGCTTCGCGCAGTTCGGCCCAACCGTCCGAGCCGGGCTGGTCCCGATGGGGCTGAAAGCGTGGAAGACTGACGATGAGGAAGGGCAGTTCGCCCTGACCAAAGGCCCCGCGCCAATCCCGGATCAACCCGGGGAGCAGAGCCCGGTACTGATGCCCGCGGTCGGCGTTGGACTCGCCTTGGTACCACAGGAATCCGGTCAGCGCCATCGGGGCCACCGGATCGATCATCCCCAGATACAGCACGCCCGGCATCACGGGCCAATTCTGGAAACCGAGGGGCATCGGGTGCGGCGGCCGCGCATCGACGCTCACGGCCGCCTTCCACGGGCCGGCCAGCGGGATCGTGGGCCCGCCGGAAAAAGTCAGGTTGAGCTGATCCGCGGGACTGAGAAAACCGTCCTTCGATTTGACCTTGAATACGCGAATGGTGAGCAGGTTGCGCCCGGGTTTGAGGTCCGCCGTCGGGACGCGGTATCGCCGCGGGTTTTCCACCCACGCGCTGGCGCCGACCCAATGTCCATTCACGTAGCTCGTGTCCATTTGCTCCACCTCGCCCAGGTGCAGCACCGCGTCCCCGGCCGGCAGCGGATCCGGCAGGTCGACTTCCCGCCGGAACCAGACGACGGCCGGCACGTCGGCGAGGCCGAGGTCCCGAAAGCCCTCCTTGAGGTCCACAGTCTTCCACGCGTGGTCATCCAAGTCTGGATCGGCCCAAGTCTGGCCCCGGCTGCCGGCATCGTACTCGTCATACCAGTGCATGATGTAGTTGCCGTATTCCGGGGCATGGATCTGCCGCAGGTGCGCAACCACGGCCAGCGGGCGGTCGAAAACCTTCAGCCCGCGCAGCGTCGCGGGCGCCATCCACGACTCCGCCGGAGTACCGCCGAGGCAGTCCTGGACCAGCCCGATGGGCACCCCGGTCTCCGCCTCGATCCGGTTTCCGAAGAAATAACCCACCGCCGAGAATCCCGCCCCGGCGCTCACCGCCTGCGGGCTGCATACCTGCCAGGACCCGCGCGGCACGGCGGTCGGCTCGTACGCGGGATGCGCCGCGACCGCGTACAGGCGGATCTTCGGGTTGTTCGCCGCGGCCACGGCCTGCGGTCCGGTCGCCGCCCGCGGCAGGCCGAATTCCATGTTCGACTGGCCGCCGCACAGCCACACATCCCCGACGATCACGTTGTGCAGCACCCGGTGCTCCGGGCCGTCGATCTTCACGAGGCATTCCTGGCCACCCGGTGGCGGCATCAACCTCGCCTGCCAGCGTCCGTCAGGGGCGGCAACCGCGTGGGCGGAGCGGCCATCGATCTCGACCCGCACCTCGGCGCCCGGGGTGGTCCAGCCCCAGAACGTATTCGGCTTGCCGCGCTGGAGAACCATGTTGTCACCGAAAACCGGGCTCAGGAACGGCCGAGGCGGCGCCACGGCCTCGCCGGCCCCGGCCGCCGCCGCCACCGGCCGGCTCCCCATGGCCAGGGTCGCCAGCACCGCGACCAGGCAGAGCGATTGCCGCCAGCGGCCACCAACGAGCCGGGCGGTGGATTCGGACGGAAGCGAGGCGCGCATGGTGCCAGCCTGTGGCACCCGTGCCCGGCGACAAAGCTGGAGTCATTCTCGCTATTGAACTGGGCGCCCTCCGTCCGTCGCCGTTCGCGCCGACCTCCCGGCCCGGCCGCGGGAAGGGCGTTTTGGGGGTGCGATGGTTGCGCCGGACCCGGGGTGATTGCAGATTGGCCGGATGCCTGAACGCCCCTCGGGTAGACCCCGCCCTCTCAAGACGTGGGGCATGATCTTTTTGGTCACCGGCCTGGTGGCGGCCTGCTACCTGCCGGCGCTGCCCGGCGGCATGCTGTGGGACGACCCGGCGCATGTGACGCCACCGGACCTCCGTTCGTGGCACGGACTGGCCCGCATCTGGACGGACCTGGGCGCGACCCAGCAATACTATCCGGTGCTGTACTCGGCGTTCTGGGTCGAGCATCGCCTGTGGAGCGACCACACCCTCGGGTATCACCTGCTCAATCTCCTCCTGCACGCGACGTCGTGTTGCCTGCTGGCCCTGTTGTTGCGGCGGTTGTGGTCGCTGCCGGGCCCCACCGGCCCGCGGGGCCCTGCTCCCGGATTGCCCGCGGGCGCCGAGTGGTTCGCCGCCGCGCTTTTCGCGGTCCATCCCGTGGGCGTCGAGTCCGTGGCCTGGATCAGCGAACAAAAAAACACTCTGGCCCTGGTCTTTTTCCTGTTGGCGGCGCTGGCCTTTCTCCGTTTCTGGGCACGCCGCACGGGGCGCGCCTACGTGCTCGCCTCCGGGCTTTTCCTGCTTGCGCTCGGCAGCAAAACGGCAACCGCGCCGCTTCCGGCCGCCCTGCTGGTGGCGATCTGGTGGCGGTGCGGCCGGCTGTCCTGGCGCCGCGACGTCGCGCCGCTGCTGCCGTGGTTTCTTGCCGCGGCGGCGATGGGCCTGCTCACGTCCTGGGTCGAGCGAAATTTCGTCGGGGCCGAGGGCGCCGCGTTTCACCTGACCGCGTTCGAGCGTCTGAAGCTCGCCGGCCGGGTCGTCTGGTTCTATCTTGGCAAGCTCGTCTGGCCCGCGGGGCTCACCTTCTTTTATCCCCGCTGGAACGTGCCGGCCGCGGCCACCGGCTGGATCGCCGGCTTCGCGGTGCTGGTCGCGGTCACGGGTCTCCTGTGGGCCGCCCGCCGCCGGACGCGCGGTCCGCTGGCCGCCTGGCTGCTGTACCTCGGGCTGCTCTTTCCCGCCCTGGGGTTCTTCAACGTCTATCCCTTCGTCTTTTCGTACGTCGCCGACCACTTCCAGTATTTCGCGAGCCTCACCCTGATCGCGGCGGCCGTCGGCGGCACCGCGATCGGACTGGCCGGGCTGCCGCCACGCCTGCGGACGGCCGGCCGGGTCGCGGAGGCGGCGTTAATCCTGGCGCTGGCTTGGTCGGCCAACCGGCAAAGCCGGCTTTACCGGAACAACGAAACCCTGTTCCAGGCCACGCTCGCCCGGAATCCGTCGAGCTGGATGGCGCACCAGATTCTCGCGGTCACGTTCGCCCGCGCGCCGGACCGCCATGCGGAAGCGATCGCCGAATACCGGGCCGCCCTGCGCTTGAATCCCGACTACGCCGACGCCCATTTCGGGTTGGGGGTTGAACTGGCCCGGATTCCCGGACGGCAGGCCGCGGCCATCGCCGAATATGAACGCGCCGTGCAGTTGCGCCCGATCTACGCCGAGGCGCACAACAATCTCGGCCTCGAGCTGGCCAGAATCCCGGGGCGGGCGGCCGACGCGATCGCCCACTTCCAGGCCGCCCTGGCGGTCAAGCCGCAGTTCGCAGAGGCCCACGCCAACCTCGGAGAGGTCCTGGCCCGGTTGCCCGGCCGGCAAGCCGAGGCAATCGCGCAATTCGACGCGGCGCTGAAAATCAAGCCCGGGCTCGCGTGGGTTCACTGCCATCTGGCCTACCTCCTGTCGAAGACCCCGGGGCGCGAAGCCGAGGCCATCGCCCACTACCAACAGGCCCTGCGCTTGCAGCCGGATTATGTGGATGCCCACAACGGCCTGGCCATCGCGTACGTCGGGCTGGGCCGGCTCGCGGCGGCTCGGGCGCAGTGGGAGGCGGCGTTGCGGATCGATCCCGGCAACGAGAGCGTCCGCCGGAATCTTGCGTTGCTCGGGCAGATGGAACGGCAATCCGGCCGGTGAGGGCGGGTCTGCAAATCCGGACGTCGCTTGCGCCCGCAACATCGTTGATTAGTGTGAGTGTCCTCGATCGACCGCGGCGGCGGCTGGCGTCGTCAAAAGGTCCATCGCCAGACCCCCACATGCCTCCCCCGGCAGGACAAACACCGGATGATCCCCGCGCCGGATTCGGGCGGCGGCCGGAGGTGGAACCGTGAGCCCGCGCGTCACCATGGCGCAGATCGCGGAGCGCGCCGGCGTGCATGTCACGACCGTGTCCATGGCGCTGCGCAACCATCCGGCCATTCGCGCGGAAACGCGGGAGCGCCTGCAGCAACTGGCCGCCACCATGGGTTACCGGCGTGATCCCGCGCTCGCCGCCTTGGTGGCCTACCGCTACCGCGCCCGCGCCAAGGCCAATGTGGGCCGCCTGGCCTACATCACCAACCTGGAGACCCGCTGGGCCTGGAAGCATCTGCCCGCCCACCGGGAATTCCATGCCGGCGCCAGCGAAAAGGCGGCCGAACTCGGCTATCAGTTGGAACACTTCTGGCTCGGCGAGCCGGGCCTCACGCAGCGCCGGCTGGATCGCATCCTGTACGCCCGCGGCATCAAGGCGCTGATCCTCGCCTCCCAACGACGGGAGGTCGAAGGGCCGCTGGATTTCGACTGGTCGCGTCTGAGCGCGGTCAAGATCGACGTCTCGCCGATCCGGCAGCCGCTCCACGTGGTCACCAACGACCAGCGGTCGATCATCATGCTCGCCATGCGCCACGCCGTGGCCGCGGGCTATCGGCGGATCGGGTTGGTCATGCCGCGCTGGTGGGACGACCATGTCAATCTCGCGTGGTCGAGCGGATACCTCGCCTTTCAACAAAAACTCCCGGCCCGGGACCGGTTGCCGATCCTGTCGTATGCCCAGTCCGAACGGCCGTGGGGCTCCGGAAACGACGCGCCCGACGTGCCAGTGCCGCGGGCGACGCTCGACCGCTGGCTGCAGGTGTACCAGCCCGAGGTCCTCCTGAGCTATGAGCCCTTCGTGGCCCGGGGTCTGGCGGAGCTGAATCTCTCCGTGCCGCGGGATCTGGCCTACGCCGACATTTTTCTCGACCAGCCGGACGGGCGCGTCGCCGGCGTGCACCAGAACTGCACCCACGTCGGCGGGCTGGCAGTCGAGATCCTGGTCGGACAGATCCAGAATCACGTCTACGGAATCCCATCGATTCCCACGGCCACGATCGTCGAGGGGATCTGGCATGACGGCGAGTCCCTGCCGGCGCGCCCGGATCGCGGCGCGGCCCGCGCGGCCGTCGCCGCCCGCCCGGCCGGCGAAGCGGTGGCGGCTTCCGGACTCGAATCATGAACCGCACGGACG
>JBJKRD010000498.1:0-11455 GCA_046704925.1 Opitutaceae bacterium
GCATGGGACAGTCGGGTTAGCAGCTGGCGCTTTCGAAGCGAGGCCGCGCGCGACGGAGCCCTCGCGAACGGCACGCCCCGACTCGGAACGGAAGGCTGGAGGCAGTTCGGAACATGAGTTTCACCGCCGGCGCGTCCAATGAACGATGATGCCGAGCACGGCGGCCGCGCCGGGAAGTATCAGCAGGAGACCCAGACGCAGCTTGGCCAGTTCCTCCTCCGAGAGCGAAAGCTGAAACCGCCGGATCAGACGCGGCGGCAGGTGGAGCTGGGTGTCGCGACCCACCAGCCAGTTGATCGCGTTGAGACACAACATCTGACATCCCTGATCGGCCACCCGGCGGTTGGAAAAAATGTCCCCGGAACCGATGACCACGAGGCGGCCACCGGGTACGCTGAACGGCAGGGAACCGGCCGTCACCCGCTCGGAGGACACCGCCACGCCCAGCGGCCCGCGCAAGTCGGCGCCGGGCGTGAATTCGTTCGCCGCCGGGGTTTTCAGGCGGTAGCCGAACTCGCCCCAGGAGGTGATCGAAGATTCGGCCAGCACCGAGACCTTGAGCGCGCTGTCCAGCGAACGGCCGGGATCCGGCCGCACCGAGCGCGGGGGCCCCATGCGGATATACAGCAAGTATTCGGCCAGGGTTTTGGTGATCGGATGCTCCCCGTTGATGCGGCGGACGATAATGTCGCCATTGTCGGCCCTGTACTTGGGGTCGGTCTCGTGAATGACGTCATCATCGACGCGGACGCCCCAATCGTAGAAGAGATTGTCGAGCCCGCAATCGACTCCGGGATCGAGGGTGAGCAGGATGCGCCCGGCCCGGTTGGAGAGATATTGGCGCAGCAATTCCTCCTCGACCGGCTGGAACCGGCCGATGGGCGCGGAAATGATGATCAGGCTGGCGTCATCGGGCACCCGCTTGGTCTGGGACAGGTCGAGCCCGTCCAACGCGAAATTGCGCAGCAGCAATTGGTCGGCCACCACCGACAGCCCGCGGGCGGAGCCGACGTCATCGGGGCTCATCTCACCGTGACCGGAGAGGAAGTAGATCTTCTTCTTCTCGGGATTGGACACGTCGAGGATCGCCGCGGTCACCACCTGCTCGCCGCGAAAGGCCTCCCGGACCCGGTTCTTGACCTCGTAAAGGTTTATCATCGGCTCGATCCGATGGTTGTCGCCGCACTTGAAGAGAATGACATTCGGCTCCTCGATCCCGAGCGCCTCCGCCTCCCGGCGGCGTTGGTAAACGTCGAGGTACTCGACGTGGATCCGGCCGTCCCGCCCGGCCTTCGGGTCATAATTGGTGGCCGTGGCATACTGGTACTCGCGCAGGAGCGCCTTGACGTCCTCATACATTTGCGCGGAGGCCCCTTGGTCGGAGTCGGACGTCTGGGCGACGACGATCTGGACCGGGCGCTTCAGCGCGCCCAAGTACGACAGGGTCTCCGGCGAAAGGGAATTGGCGTGATTTCGGCTCAGGTCGAACCGCCAGTGATACTGAATCGCGAGGTAGTTGAGTCCGGCGAACAGGGTGACGAACAGTGCCGCCTGGAGCAGCAGATTGATCGTCCGGACCCAGCGAACGGTGCGATAGCTCTCGATCGGCATCATGGCGGCGATCAGGGATGGAGCAGCTTCGCCTCGACCCCGAGGATGGTGAGGATGAGGGCGAGCGTGGTGCCCGTAAAATAGAAGAAGAGGTGCCGGGTGTCGATGATGCCGCGGCTGAAGTCGTCCAGGTGTTGGAAGACCTGGGCGTAATCCAGCGCGGAACGCACCGGCTGCAAAACCGGCAGCTGAAGGAACTGGATATCCAGCGTGAGGCGGACACCAAAAATCAGGACGAACAGCATCACCAGCGTGAGGGTGGCCGCCACCGCCTGGTTGCGCGCCAACGCGCTGGCAAACACCCCGATCGCGACGAAAAACATGCCGGAGACGGCGATGAAAAGGTAGCCGCCGATCAACATGCCGGGATCGATGAGCCGGGGATCGCGGGCAAAAAGGTGCAGAATGTAGAAGAGTCCGCCGGTCGACGCCCAAAAGAGCAGGTAGAGGAAGTAAACCGCCCCGTATTTGCCCAGCACCACCTCAGTCGTGGAAACGGGCGTCGTCAGCAGCGTCTCCAGCGTTCCCTGCCGGCGTTCCTCCGAGACGCTCTTCATCGTCATGAGCGGCACGAGGATGAACACCGGCAGCCAGAAGAGCCGGAAGAAGTCGTAGGCCGGGGCGGCCTCCTGCGGCGTCTGGCTGTAGGTGTTGAGCAGCAGGGTGAAGATGAATCCCATCACGAACAGGAAGAGCACGGCGGCGATATAGGTGCTCGTGTTCACGAGCAGCATGCGGATTTCGTGTCCGAGGATGGTGAAGAAGTGACGCATGGTTCGTCGGCGATGGGAGGGCGGGGAAAACGGCGGTGCGGCGGGCTGAGTTTCGGGGGCGGTGTCCGGAGCCCTGCTAACGCGGGTGTTTTCCGGGCCGCGTGGGTGGCCCGTCGACGATCTCCCAACTGCGCTTGGTTGCGGCGAGAAAGACGTCCTCCAGCGAAGGATGGGCCCGGGTGAGGGCGCGCACCCGGAAGGACCGGGCCAGCAGGGTTTGCAGCAGCTGCTCCCCGAGCTCGTCGTCCCGGGTGGTCAGCAACGTCACGGCATGAAAGCCGTCTTCGTCCGGCCCGGCGACCACCTTGACCTCCAGCGCGGGGTCGAACGTCGCCAGCACCCCCGGCAGCATCGCGAGGTCGCCGGCCAGTGAGAGCTCGTAATGGGTGTGTCCGAGCACCGCGCGACGCAACTCGGCGGGCGTGCCCTGGGCGACGATCCGTCCACTGTTGATGATGAGGACGCGGTCGCAGGAGACCTCGATCTCCGGCAGGATGTGACTGGAGATGATGACGCTCATCCGGCCGCGCAAGCTCCCGATCAGGTCGCGCACGATCAAAATCTGGTGGGGATCCAGACCGATGGTGGGTTCGTCCATGATGATCACCTCCGGCTCGCCCAGGATGGCCTCCGCGATGCCGACCCGCTGCCGCGTGCCCTTGGACAGCCGCCCGATGATGCGGTGCCGCAGGCGCTTGAGGTCGCAGAGTTCAAACACCTCGTCGAGACGGCTGCGGAGGCGGTCCCGCGATATTTCCTTCAGCCGCCCGCGGTAGTAGAGGTATTCGCCGACGCGCATGTCCTCGGGCAGCGGGTTGTTTTCCGGCATGTAGCCGATGTGGCGTTTGGCCTCGTCCGAGCGCGAGGCCACGGGAATGCCGCAGATGCGCACGATTCCGGAAGTGGCCGGCAGGAAGCCAGTCAGAATCCGCATGGTCGTGCTCTTGCCGGCTCCGTTCGGGCCGAGCAGCCCCACCACCTCGCCGCGGCGGACCGTGAAACTGACGTCGCTGACCGCCGCCACTCCCCCATAGGTCTTGATCAAGCGTTCGACCTCGATCGTGGGGGCCGAGGGTTCTGAAGCGTCCAGGGACATGCGACACTGAGCAGCCTGATAGACAGCGGCTTGGGCGCAAGGTTACGCTGCGGGCAGATTCAGCCGCCACGCGGCGGCAAGACCGCGGAGAGTGAGGTCGGGCACGATCGTGAATGGATGACGTAACGTCTTTTCCAGCAGGCGGGCACTGCCGCCGGTCGCCAGCACGGCTGGCAACGGCTCGCCCCGGCGGGCCAGTTCGGCCAGCACGGCTTCCAGCAGAGCGCGGATCATGCCGCCGAAGCCGATGACCGTGCCGATGCGCATTGCCTCCACGGTCGATTTTCCGATGGCGCCGGGCGTTTCCAGCGAGTCGTCCAACAGGGGCAGCAGGGCGGTCTGCTCGTGAAGATATCGGCGCATCACCTCCACGCCCGGGGCGATGATGCCGCCTTCGTAGCCGTGCGCCCGGCTCACGATGTCGAACGTCACCGCCGTTCCCAGGTCGATGACGATCGCCGGCGCTCCGCACATGGCCTGCGCGCCGGCGGCGTTGGCCAGACGATCCTGGCCGATCTCCCCGGGCTGGGGGTAGCCGAGGGGCACGCCCAACTTCCGTTCGTGCGTGAGTTCGAACACGGGCCGCGCGAACCGATGGTGTTCGAAGAGCCGCCGCAGGAGTTTGGTCGCGGCAGGCACCACCGAGCAGAAGGCGGCTCCCTCGAGACGGGGCTCCTCCACGGCGAGGCGATCGAGCACCGGACCCAGGCCGTCGGAAGGATGGTCGATGAGGCGCGTGGGCAGGTCCCGCTGAAGCTTGGTCTGTCCGTCCGCGACCACGCCGTGGTGGATGTGGGTGTTGCCGATGTCGATGCAGAGAAGGGTCATGATTGGGCGGGCGGCCGGAACGGCCGGCCCGGGAATCCGACGAAATCGGAATTACGGGGCGTTGCCGTCGTGCTGGCGACGAAATTCAGCCCGGTCGGTCGGCCGTGGGATTTCAGTGCGGCCGAATCCCTCCGCGCCGCCCTCGCTGTTCCGCAGGCGAAGGATCGGGAGGTCGACGGTCGGGCGGCTGTTCCCCTGTCGCCGGGCCGGGTCGACAGCGTCATTTCTGCAGAGTGACTTCGCCCGCATGGAACCGCTGCGGCCGGCCGCTCTCCCCGCGGATGAGCAAAGAGCCCTCGTCATCGACGCCTCCGGCGATCCCGCTGCTGCGCCGCCCGCCCTCGACCAGGGTTACCGCCCGGCCCCGCAGGATGTCGTACCGGTTCCAGAGGTCGGCGAAGGTGTCGCGGAAGCCGCCTTCGACGAACCGGTTGTAGGCGGTGAGCCCCCGTCCGATGATTGCGGCGGTCAGCCGGTTGAAGTCGATCGGATGGCCGGCGCATTCGGCCAGGGTGACGGCGTGGCGGGCCAGCTCGGGCGGCAGCGCGTCGGGCGGACTGTTGACGTTGAGTCCGACGCCGAACACCAGGTCGCGGATCTGGTCCGAGTCGACCCGGGCCTCCGTCAGCATGCCGCCGAGTTTCCGGCCGTGGAAATAAAGGTCGTTGGGCCACTTGATGCCCGGCTGAAACCGGCAAAAGGAGGCCACAAGTTCGCAGAGATTGACCCCCATCCAGAGGGTGAAGGTTTGCATGCGTCCCGGCTCGAGCGGGGGGCGGAAGGCGAAGCTCGCGTACAGATTGCCGTTGTCGCCGCTGTGCCAGACCCGCCCGAAGCGTCCACGCCCCTGCGTCTGCCGGCGCGCCAGGACGATGAAAGGGGTAGCGCGCCCGCCGGCGAGCTGGCGTTCGGCCTCGTCGTTGGTGCTGTCCACCTCGGGCAGGCAGAGGACTTCGGGATGACGCCCGGCCGGCCGCAGATGGACGTCGACCAGGAGCGAGTTAAGTCCCGGCGGCTGTTGGACCAGCCGGTAGCCGTGGTTGCGCACGGCCTCGATGCCAAATCCCTGGCTCCGCAACTTTTCCATGTGCATCCACACGGCCACCCGGCTCATGCCAAGCCGCCGGGCGAGCACGGTGCCCGACACGAACGCGTTTTCGTGCGCCAGCAGCTCGCAAACGATGATGAACTCCGGGGACTTCATGGGCGCGGGCAGTCGCGAAGCCGGGGCGACGCCCCTGGCGTGGCGACGGAATCCGCCGACGGCCGAATTCGTGGCGCGATCATGACAGCCAGTCGAGACCGATGTCGACCCACACGCTTTGATGGACGAGCGCGCCTACGGAAACAAAATCCAGGCCGAGGCCGGCCAGCCGGGGCAACGTCGCCAGCGTGATGCCGCCGCTGGCCTCGGTGAAGGCCCGGCCGTTGACCTGGGCGACGCCCCGGCGCAATTGAGGCACGGTGAAATTGTCGAACAGGATCACGTCCGCACCCACGGCGAGCACCGAGGGGATCTGGTCAATCCGGTCGATCTCGACTTCGACCGGCGCGTCGGGCGCGACCCGCCGGGCCGCCGCTACCGCGGCCGCGAGGCGGCTGGCCGGGTTCGGGGTCTGGGGTCTCGGGTTTGCGGGCGGACGTGCATTTGAGACCGTGACCCCGGGCCCGTGGCTCGGGAGCGCGGGCGCTCCCGATCGGCCGGCGAGGAGCGCCAGGTGGTTGTCCTTGAGCATCACCCGGTCGAAGAGTCCCAGCCGGTGATTCCAGCCGCCGCCGCAGGCGACGGCGTATTTCTCGAGCATCCGGTAACCGGGCGTGGTCTTGCGGGTGTCGAGCAGGCGCGTCCGGCCGGATCCCAGAGCGGCGACATGCCGCCGGGTGTGGGTGGCGATTCCGGACAGGCGCTGGAGGAAATTGAGCACGGTGCGCTCGGCCGCCAGCAGCACGCGCGGGTCGCCGTGGAGCGTCGCCAGCCGCCCGCCGGCGAGGACCCGGCCGCCGTCTCGCGTGCCGAACTGCACGGCGACCCGCCCGCCGAAGGCCGAGAGGATCAACGGCACCAGGCGCAATCCGCAAGCGGTCAGCGGCGCGCGGGCCGCCAGCGCGGCGGTGGCCTGCCGCGGCAGCGCCGGCAGACTTTGGGTGGACAGGTCGCCGGGATGCGGGGGGCGGTGACGCAGACCGAGACCGGCCAGATCCTCGTCCCGGGCGGCCTCCACCACGCGCCGGAGGTGGGCGACGTCCAGGTCCTCCCATTGCAGGCGCTGGACCAGGCGTTCGAGGGTGATGGATCGGGGCGGCGACGGCATGGGCAAGGCGGATGAGGGACGATCGTTGAAAATGAAGACGGTCGACCTACGGTAGGGCAAATGTCATTTGACGAGTTTCAGCAGTTGATCAGCCGCGGCGCGAATCCTCCCGCCGGGCTGGGCGCTCCCCTGCAGGCGCTCTGGTACGACGCACGCGGCGATTGGGCGCGGGCGCACGGCTGCGTCCAACAGGCAACGGATGTCGCCGGCTGCTGGGTGCACGCCTACCTGCATCGCAAGGAGGGAGACGATGCCAACGCCGGTTACTGGTATGCGCGGGCGGGGCGGCCGCAGGCGACGATAAGTCTGAGCGCCGAATGGGGACTGATTGCCCGCACCCTGCTGGCGCCCGGCGACCGCTAGGGGCCCAGGGGGCGGGTGAAAGTGTCATTGCTGATCTGCTGCAACTCCCTGGCGGCCGCGGGATCCGTCTTCTTCGCCAGGTCGATCTGGTCGCTCATCCATTTCATGTCCCGCAGGCGCTTGTCTTCCTCGTACATCATGCGGGCGCGAGCCTCCTTGGAGACCCCGACGATCGGCAGCGTATAGCGGTTGAGGAAATCCCGATCGAGCGAGGAGAGATATTCCTTGGACAACAGCAGCTCCCGGCCCCGGGGCGTGAGCCATTCCGTGCGATCGATGCGCGGCAGGCGCTGCCCTTGAACGATGACGGGCTTCATCTGCACGACGTCCGGGTCCGGGGGCGGGGGTGGCGCCGGCTTTGGCTGCGGTTTCCACGGGGGAATGTCACCCGTGATCTGCGCTATCACCTGGGCCGACAAGCGGGGGCGCGGAAGGGGTTTCGGGCTCGATGGGGCCGTCTGCTCACTGCGGGCGGGCGTCGCCTTCGCGTCCGGACCGGCCTTCGTAAGGGGGGTGGCCCTCGCGGAATCTGGCACCCTGGGTTTGCCCGGTTCGCCGGCCTCCGCCGAACTGCCGGTCGCGGAAGAGGATGCCGTCGAATCGGAACCGGCCTGAACCGGAAGGATCAGGGCCAGCCACAGGATCACATGAGCCCGCCGGGAGGACATCGGAAGGTTAGATGCGGATCTGGCGGAAAAGTTGCCTTCAACCTGCGCCGGGAGGCGGGGCGTTCAACGCATGCCGTTGGCCAGGAGCCCCGCGATCTCAACGACCTGGGCCCTCAGGAGGCTGATCGCCGCGCGTTTGTACGCGGCTGGATCGACCGTCGCTTCGTAACAAGGTCCCCGGCGTTCCTCCCGGCTCCGGCCACGGATCGGCCGAAACACCGTCACGAAACGGCCGTCGATTCCGGTCGGTGCCGCCAGCGTGAGGGTGGCGGCCTGGCCGGCGGGGGTGAGCAGGGCCGTCGAGCCGGCGCTCAGGTGGATCTGCGGACGGACCCGCAGCCGGGGGAAATCGGCACCCGTCGCCGGCAGACGATCGCGCCAGTCGTAGGTGTCCGCCGGTCGGGTCGAATAGACGGCAAACTCAACGAGAAATGACACGATCGGCAGCGCGGCGTTGAGCTGCCGCGTGAGGCGGTTGGCCGCCAGGTGATTGTCGAGCGTGAAGGAGTCCACCCACGGGCAGCGGCGGCCCACAAACGTCCGCGCCTCGCGGGCGCCCGAGACCCCGGCGATCGTCCGGAAGCGATCGGGCACCGCTTCCTCCCGCCCGGCGCCCCGGGCGTTGCGGGCCATCTCTTGGAAGCCCGAATTCGCTGCCAGCGGTTCGTAGGGCAGCACGTCCACCCCCTGCGCCCGGAGCTCCGCCACGAAGGCCGCGTGCACGGCATCGGCGATCTCCTGAAAGTCCGCCGCCTTCAGGCCGGCGAGGCGGAGGCTCGCCGGCAGCGCCGGATCGGCCGCGGCCCGGGCGGGAGGGAGAAAGCCGGAGTTGGTGACAAAGGTGAGATTGAGCAGCGGCGTGGTGACGCGTTTCACGCCGTGCAGATGCGCCCAGCCGGATTCGGCGTAAAGACCGGGCGCAGGCGGCGCAATTTCGGGCTGGCCGGGCAAGGACGCCGGGCCGAGCAGGAGCATGACGGCGCCAAGGGGGCGAAGCGGGACGAGATTCATGGCGGGAGACCGGACGCCATAATGCGGGCGGCACCCGGGAAAATCCATGCGGAAACCGTGGAGCGCCGGTCCGGCCCCCGCCTCAGCCGCGCACTTGGCCGGTCCCGGTGACGACGTACTTGTAGCTGCAGAGTTCGCGCAAGCCCATCGGTCCGCGGGCGTGAAGGCGGTCCGTGCTGATCCCGATCTCCGCCCCAAGGCCGAACTCAAAACCGTCGTTGAAGCGCGTGCTCGCGTTCCACAAGACGACGGCGCTGTCCACGCCCGCGAGGAAACGTCGGGCCGCCGTGGGATCGCGCGTCACGATGGCGTCGGTGTGATTCGAGCTGTCGCGGTTGATCGTCGCGATGGCGTCCGCGAGCGACGGCACGATCCGCACCGCCAGGACCAGATCGAGAAACTCGGCCGTGTAGTCCGCCGGTTGCGCGTTCCGGTGGGCGAGTTGGTGTCGCTGGAGGATCGCGGCGCTGGCGGCATCGCACCGCAGTTCGACCTGTTTCGCGAGCAACGCCCGGGCAAGACGCGGCAGGAGGGCATCGGCGACGGCGGCGTGGACCAGCAGTTGCTCGGCGGCGTTGCAGACGGCCGGGCGCTGCGCCTTGGCGTTCACGACGATACGCTCGGCCATCTCGGCGTCGGCCGCCCGGTCGACAAAGACGAAGCAGACACCCTTGAAATGCTTGATGACGGGGATGGTCGAGTTCTCCGCCACGAAGCGGATCAGGTTTTCGCCGCCGCGCGGAATGATGCAGTGGACCAGTTCGTCGAGCTTGAGCAGGGTCGTGAGCGCGGCGCGGTCGGTGGTGGGAACCAGTTGCACCGCGTCGCCGGGCAGGTCGGCGGCGGCGAGAGCCTCCCCGACGAGGGCCGCCAGGGCGGTATTGGTGTGAAAGATCTCCCTGCCACCCCGGAGAATGGCCGCGTTGCCGGATTTGAGGCAAAGGACCGCGCAGTCGATGGTCACATTCGGCCGGGCCTCGTAGATGATGCCAATGACGCCGATGGGCACCCGGATCTTGCGGATCTCCAGGCCGTTGGGGCGCACGGCGCGTTCCAACTCTTCACCAACGGGATCCGGCAGCGCCGCCACTTGGCGCACGCCCTCGGCCATCTGCGCGATGCGCGCCGGGTTCAGCGTGAGGCGGTCGATTTGCGCCGGAGTCAGCCCGTGCCCTTTCGCCTCCGCCAGATCCGCGGCATTCGCCGTCAACAGCTTCCCAGTCGCGGCCGGAAGCAGATCGGCCAGCCGCGCCAAGCCGGCATTTTTCGCCGCGGTCGGCGTCGTCGCGAGCGCGAGCGAGGCCGCCCGGGCGCGGCGGGCCAGGTCGGTGACGAGTCGTTCGAGATCGGCGGACATGGACGAACGGTAATGGCCGCAAAAAGGCGCGGAAGGCGCAAAGCCTTTTTTCACTCGGCGTCAGGACCGCGAGAGCTCGTCAGCGCTTCGGCGCGAGGCCCATCGCGCGCTGATGGACGTCGGACCAGAATTCGTCGGGAATGATCGGCCCGAGGTGGCGTACCGTCTCGGCGCCCATCAGCGATGCCAAGGCCCCGCAGGCCGGCAGCGGCCAGCCGCGCAGGTGAGCGTAGAGGAAGCCGGCGGCCCAGGCGTCGCCGGCGCCATTCGTGTCGACCACGTCGGGCACCACCACCGGAGCGATGCGGTGGAGTTCGTCGCGCCGGGCGATCCAAGCGCCCTCCTTGCCCAGTTTCACCGCCGCGAGGACGCCATGCTCCGCCGCCAGGCGGCGCGCGAGCGTCGCGTAGTCGGCCGGCGGGCCCGGGAAGAGGGCGCGCGCCTCGTCCTCGTTGGCGAAGACCACGTTTACCCCCCGGCCGAACTCGGCGAACAGCCAGTCCCGCGAGGCCTGGACGACCTCGAACGATGGCAGGTCGAGGCTGACGGTGCAGCCGGCCGCGCGGGCGGCCGCCAGCACAGCCTCGGCGAGCGCGCGGTTAAACACCAGGTAACCCTCGATGTGGGCATGACGGCAGCCGCGAAAATCCTCCGGCGAGACCTCGGCGGGCGTGAGCGTCATCGCCGCGCCGAGACAGGTGCGCAGCGTGCGCTGCGCGTCCGGAGTCACCAGCGCGAGGCAGCGCGCGTTGGGCAGCGGAGCCTGCTTGAACCGACTGCCGTCGATGCCGGCGGCCTCGAAGCGGCGGCGGTAGCCGGCCGCCACTTCGTCGTTGCCGAGCTTGCCCAGGAAGGTGCAGGCGAGGCCGAGGCGCGCCGCGGTGAAGGTGGCGTTCGCCGCGGAGCCGCCGGTGGCCATGGCGGGCGCCGTCTCCAGTTGTGCCACCAGCCGCCGCATTTCCTCGTCGTCGACCAGCACCATCCCGCCTTTTGCGCCGCGCACCCGGACGAGGAAGGTCTCGGGAACCTGGGCGAGGAGATCCATGATCGGCGAGCCGACGCCGATGAGGTCAAAGCGGTTCCGGGGGCCGGGCACGGGGGAGGCGGCCGGTGTCACCGGCGGTTAATCTGAAACGGTGAGACTGGTGGCCAGCAGCGGTTCATCGTCGATTTCGATCAAAATGGAGTAGTCGCCCGGGCGGTCGAAACGGAGGTTGCGGATCTCGTTGATGAGGTTGATCCGGTGCAACGGGCTCTGGGACTCGAACGGGCGGTGGATGAGCTCCACCGGATTGGTGGGATCGGGCCCCAGGGAGATGCGGATGTGGTGCTGGCCGGCGGAAACGTCGCTCAGCGTGATGAACCAGATCATGAAGGGATGCACCACGGGGAAGCCGCGCGCCTTGATATTGGAGAAGACGCCCAGGATCGTGTGC
>JBJKRD010000499.1:0-9450 GCA_046704925.1 Opitutaceae bacterium
GGTCCCGGCTGCATCATCCTCAACTGATTTCCGGACGTGACGCCGACACAACGCATCCTATTTGGCGTCGTCGCGAGCCTTTTGCTGGTACTCGGTTTCGTCAAGGCGGCCGAATCCTTCGACCCGGTTTTTCTTGGTGGTCGGGGCCATGACGGGCCTGACGACGGTTTGGCGGGACCCGCCGCGTCCCAATTGTCCTGAAATCCTGGCTCGGCCGAACGTGGGCTCGCGACCGCCGCGAAAGCGGTCGCGTCAGGAGCCATCCCGCGCCGGTCCTTGAGCAGGGTTTCGGCGGCCGGAGTGTTGCATCCGTTCCGGGGAGCTTCGCCCCGGGGGCGGCCCAACGCGAGAGGGGCGCCGTTTTGGTTTTGCGTGGACGCCCCGAAAGTCGATACTTTCCATCATGCTGAATCTAGCACCGTGGCGCTACCGCCGGATCTTCACCGAGCAAGGCGGGCCGGTCAGCCGGATCGAATTCAGCGAATTCCCGGTGTTGGGGCACCGCTGTTACCAGGCCAACGCCTATCTGGCACCGCATCTGACCGGCAAAGCGCGGCCGGCGCTCAACCTCTACAGTAACGCCGACGGCACGGGCACGGACTCCAGCGCCATGGTGGCCCGCTACATGGCCATCTCCGAAGCGCTCGAGCGCTGGGCCTTTCATGTGAAGGTGAATGACTTTGACCGGGATCTCTATGCCTTCGACCGCGATGCATCGTCGAATGGCATGGCGGCGTTTCCCGGCCTCTTCCCCAGCCAGTGCCGAAAAAAGGCCTACTTGGAAGCCCTCGAGCGGTTCTGCGTGATCGCCTGGTGGGACGGGCGCCTCGCGGCGCGCGTGCGATCGACCGGGTGGACGGACGTCTCCGCCGTGCAGGTCGAACATCCGCTCGAGCGCGGCGTCGTGGTGATCCTTTTCAAACGCTGCATGCCCGGCGATTTCTTCAGCTACGGGCACGCGGCCGGACGGGATTTCGGGAGCGCCTGCCGGCGCGCATCCATCGAACTGAGCCGGAATGAATTCGTCCTCCGCACCTACCGCGCCACCCACCCGACGTTTTCCGTATCCGACCTCGGCCAGGTCAAAGACATCTTCGAGCGGCGCCTGCTGTATTTCTCGCTGCCGGAAGGGCACGCGTTGTTCCAAAACCGCCTGCAGACGCAACCGCGCCGGCCGATCTCCTCCCCGCGGGTGATGTTCGATGGACCGATCGTCGGTCCGTGGTCGCGGTATGCCACCGTATGGCGGGTCGCCCTCGAATTGCCGACCGAGGGCTACATGGAGCCGAAGCTCGAGTTCTTCTTTTGGTAGTCCGATTTTCCGGCCCCGCGGCAGATCCTCCAGGGCGATGTTCCAAACCCGTTGATCCCGGGATTCTTGTGGCCGCTGGGCTGACGACCAGGTCGGAATCTGCCTGCGGCAACCTCGAGGAAATTCGGCTGTTCTGTAAAAAGGCAGGCGGCTCGCGCGCAGCACGAAGGGGTTTCTGCGGCAAATGGCGGCAGGAATGCCTCCGCCTGCCTACTCATCGCTGCTGCCCACCCTACCAAAAATTGAGTGTTAAAAATGACCGTAAAAAAGGCGGTGCCGTGCCTTAATGCAATCTGTTATCCAGTGCACCAATCGTCTCCGCCCATTTCGGTCAATCGTTATCGCGTGGTTGGAATTGCCGACCACGTGGATACGTCGCGTCGATTGTTGCACAAGCTCAACCTCGGCGAGCCCTGGCGGCGATTGGCCAGTCTCTGGAGGCGTCCGGCTCGGAATGCGGATGCGGCGGAGGAACTGGACGACATCGCGGAAGTGGCGTTGGAGGTGCTCGGCGACTGGATTTGCGGGCTGGATGGGATGGGGCGGGTCACCTGCGCGAATGCGGCGCTGAATCGGGCATTTGGCCTGGATCCAGGGGCCCTTTGCGGGCGGTCGTTTCTTGAACTCGTTCCGGCGGCGGCGAGGGATTCCGTTCGCGTGGCGCTGAATCGCGCGGTGGCGACCGGCGAGCCGCAAACCTGCCAGCACGAGGTATTGACCGCCGCGGGCGGTTCCTGGCGGCAGTGGACTTTTCAGCGGATGGACCGGGAGGATCCGGCCGGTGTCGCCGGCGCGAGCCTGATGGCCGCCGGACGGGACATCACCGAACAAAAACGGCTGGAACACCAGTTCCTCCATGCCCAGCGGGTGGGCAGCATCGGACTGCTGGCCAGCGGCATTGCCCACGATCTGAACAATGTCCTGGCGCCGATCGTGATGTCGATCGACCTGCTCAAGCTGCGCACCGGCTCGGAGGAGAACCGGACCCTGCTCGACGTGGTGGCGACGAGCGCCGGGCGTGGCGCCAGCCTGGTGAGCCAGATGCTTTCGTTCTCGCGCGGCCTGGACGGGAATCGCGAATCGGTCGATCTGACAAGTCTGGTGAAGGAACTCGCCCGTTTCATCGGCCGGACCTTCGCGAAAAACATCCGGGTGCGGCTGGAGATCGCCCCGGACCTGCAGGCGCTGCAGGCCAATCCGACGCAGATTTACCAGGTGCTGCTGAACCTGTGCGTGAACGCGCGCGACGCCATGCCCCGCGGAGGCGAACTCACGATCACGGCCGGCAATGTCACGTTGGATGAGGCGGCGGCGCAGGCCCTGCCGGGCGCTTCCGCCGGCAACTATGTCGTGCTCGGCGTCTCGGACACGGGCACCGGCATCCCGCCGGAGATCGTCAATCGCATCTACGACCCCTTCTTCACCACGAAACCGATCGGTGAGGGTACCGGCCTGGGTCTGTCGACTGTGCGCTCCATCCTGAAGACCTGCGGAGGGTTTACCACGCTGGCGACCCAGGTGGGGAAAGGGGCCACCTTTCACGTTTATCTGCCGGTTTCAGGGAAGAGCGACTCCACCCCCTCGCAGCAACCGGGCGGCGAAAACTCGCGCGGCGCGGGCGAGCACGTGCTCGTGGTTGACGACGAGGAATTTTTCCGGGAGGTCACCCGCCGGCTCCTGCAGGATTTCGGATACGTCGTGCACCTGGCTTCGGACGGGGCGGAAGCGGTCAAGGTGTTCCGGCAGCACGCGGACGAGATTGCCGTCGCGATGGTCGACCTGAACATGCCGGTCATGGACGGGCGGACAACGATCAAGGCGCTGAAGGCCATCAATCCCCGGGTGCGGATCATCACCGTCAGCGGATCCGAGGACATCGCGCCCGCCACGGAAGCGGCCACCGACCTGCAGCTTACCAAGCCCTATTCCATGACCACGCTGTTGCATGGTTTGCGGCAGGTGTTGGCGGACGAGCGGACGGCGGGCCGGAAACGCGAGTAAACGCCGGGCGGGCCCGGCGGGGCGCCGGAGGCCAGGCAGGCGCGCTGCCGGCGCATCAGGGCTGATTTTGCCGGACCAAGGCGCTTGGGTCGGCTGGCCGCGCGGCCGGTCGGATGCCGCCCCGTCTCGCCGGCAGCGTGCATCGGGCGACGCCGGACAACGGTCTGCGCAGGGATTGCCGGCGGCCAAAAAACAGTGTGGGGCCTTTGCGAGAAAGCGCTTATGCATCATTGGTATGCTACCCGGGGGTTCCTTCTGCGGGTACTGTATTGGAGCCATGTCGCAGCGATTATCACACTGTCTGCCAGCCAAGCCTTGCCGTGCCAACGGCTCGTCTCCGCGATGAACGGCCACCCTTACGCCTTTCTGCTTTTGTTTCTGGCTGTTGCCGCGGCCGTTCCGCTCGGGGGCCTGGGTCTGGCGCGGATCTGGGCGCACCTGGTCCAACCGCCCCGGCCGGGGGCGATCAAGAACGCCATCTACGAATGTGGGCTGGAGTCCACCGGTGACTCATGGATCCAGTTCAGGGCGCATTACTATCTCTACGCGATAATCTTCCTCATCTTTGACGTCGAAGTCCTGTTCCTGCTGCCATTTGCCGTCGCCTTCACCGGACTGTCGACCGGCGCTTTGGTGGCGATGTCGATCTTTGTGCTGTTGCTGGCCGAGGGTCTGGTGTGGGCCTGGCAGCGGGGCCATCTTGAATGGCATTGAGGCCATGATTGCCACCGCTGAGGAACGGGACGAGCTCCGCCGCCACGGCATCTTTCTGACCAGTCTGGAGGAACTGGCCGCCTGGGGCCGCAGTCGCTCGGTCTGGCCGCTGCAGTTCGGGCTGGCCTGCTGCGCCATCGAGATGATCGCCTCGACGATGGCCCGATTTGACATCGCCCGGTTCGGCTCCGAGATCTTCCGACCGTCGCCCCGGCAGGCCGATCTGTTGATCGTGTCGGGGACGGTGACCAAGAAGATGGCTCCGCAGGTCGTGCGCCTGTGGAATCAGATGCCCGAGCCGCGTTATTGCATCGCCATGGGAGCCTGTGCGATTTCCGGCGGTCCCTTCAAGCAGGGCTACAACGTCCTCAAGGGAATAGATCGTTACATCCCGGTTGATATCTACATTCCGGGCTGTCCGCCGCGCCCCGAGGCATTGCTGCACGGCCTGATCACCCTGCAGGAAAAGATCCGCCGCACCGCGGCGGGCCCGAACCCGGGGGCTGGGTCGACGTCGCCGGGCGGCGGGGACGAGTGTCCGGTTCCAGCCCACGGCACCCACGATCTGGAGCCGCCGCAGAATCCGCGGGTCTGGCGTCCGCCCGCGCCTGCCGGGCCGTTGGCATCCTGACCACGCCGCGCATGGAGACCCCCGAACAGATCCGCGA
Organism: Opitutaceae bacterium; assembly: GCA_046704925.1. Classification (GTDB taxonomy): domain Bacteria; phylum Verrucomicrobiota; class Verrucomicrobiia; order Opitutales; family Opitutaceae; genus Fen-1467. Next base: position 4,696 of record JBJKRD010000499.1, read on the forward strand.
CCGGCTGCTGGCCCGGTTTCCCGGCGCCACGGTGACATTGGTCCCCAATCCTGCGCCGGGGGCCGCGCCGTCGCTGCTCCTCGGCGCCGACCAGGCCCGCGCCATGGCGGAGTTCCTGCGGGACGATCCGGCGCTGCGGCTCGATTTCTGTTCGAACGTCACCGGCGTGGACTGGCCGGAAAAGGAGACAGTGGAAACGACCCGCACCCGCGTGCCCGCTCCCGACGGCTCCGGCGAAAAGATCGTCGAGGAGAAGGTCAAACGCCTCCAGCCGGGCTGCCTCGAGGCGGTGTACCACCTCTTCTCCATGGCCCTCGGACACGGACCTCTGGTCGTCCGTCTGCGGACCAAGGATCGTCGGGACGGAATCCGGCTCCCATCGCTGACCCCGGTCTGGCGTTCGTGCGAGTTTCAGGAACGGGAGGTCTACGATCTCTTCGGCGTCGTTTTCGACGAACATCCCGATTTGCGGCGGCTCCTCATGTGGGAGGCGTTCCAGGATCACCCGATGCGGAAGGATTATGTGGAGCCCGACGACTACGAATGGGAACCGACGGCGCACGATGAGGTGCTGGAGAAGGCGAAAAGACGTTTGACGGCGCCGCCGGGTGCCGCCGCGGAGGGGCAGGCATGAGCGCGGGATTGCCATCGGCCGCCACCGGGGCTCCGCCCGCGTCTGTTCCGTCGCCCGCAGACGCCGCGCCGCCGCCGTTCGCCCAACCCGGCGTCGGAGTTCACGCGGTGCACGACGAATTTCACGGGGACCTCCTGGAGGTGTCCATGGGGCCGCATCATCCGTCCACCCACGGGGTCTTCCGGATGATGGTCACGCTCGACGGCGAAACGATCGTGCGCCTCAAGCCGGTCTTCGGCTACCTGCATCGGAACCACGAAAAGCTGGCGGAGGGGATGACGTATCTGTCGTCGATGCCGTACACCGACCGGCTCGATTACTTCTGTTCGATGACCAACAATTGGGCGTACGCGCTGGCGGTGGAAAAGCTGGCCGGCCTCAGCGTCCCCGACCGGGCGGAATATCTCCGCCTCATCCTCGCCGAGCTGACGCGGCTGCTCAACCACACCTGCCTGGCCGGCTTCCTGTTGCAGGACTCCGGCGCGACCGGCACGCCGCTCATGTACGCCTTCCGCGAACGCGAGAAAATCCTCGATCTCTTCGAAGCGCTCAGCGGCTCGCGCATGATGTGCAACTACCAGCGGTTCGGCGGGTGCCGCGCGGACCTGCCGGCCGGCTGGCTCGAGTCGGCGCGGCGGCTGGTCGACGATTTCCCGCGGTTCCTCGACGAGTATGAGGCATTGATCACGGGCAACGAGATCATCATGGCCCGCATGCAGGGCGTGGGCCGCCTTTCGGCGGAACTGGCGGTCAGCGCGGGGGTGACGGGCCCCGGGTTGCGCGCGGCCGGCGTCGGCTACGACATCCGCCGGGTGGACGGTTACGGCGTCTATCCGCGGTTCGCGTTCCGCGTGCCGGTCGGGGCGCACGGCGACACGTACGACCGGTACATGATCCGCGTCCTCGAAATGCGTGAATCGCTGCAGCTCCTCCAGCAGGCGCTGCGCGATCTGCCCGGCGGCCCGATCGTCGACCCCAAGGCGAAACTGCGCGGATTCCGGCCCAAGCCGGGCGAGGTCTACGGACGGATCGAGGGCCCGAAGGGTGAAATTGGCTTTTATCTGATCAGCGACGGCGGGCCCTGCCCGTATCGATATCGCGTGCGCCCGCCCTCGCTGATCAATCTCACGGTGCTGGAAGACCTTTGCCTCGGCCACACGGTGGCCGACGCGGTCGTCATCCTGGGCAGCATCGACATCGTGCTGGGCGAGGTTGACCGCTGAAGCAATGAAGACTGCGAGGTGCCAAATGACGAATTCGGCGGAGCGCAGCTCCTCTCTCGCAGTGGGTACGCGCCGCAACCCTCATCCGGCATCCGGCATTCGGCACGCACCATTCTAGCCATGCTGGGCACCGGCGTCATCAAGGGGCTCGCCGAGACGGCGAGGAATTTCGTGGGCAGCTTTCACGATCCGCGGCGGTTGGTGACCGTGCAGTATCCGGAGGCGAAGGCGCCGGTCACCGAGAACTACCGGAACTTCCCGTTCCTGGTCTACGACGAGGCGGCCGATCCCATGGGCACGCTGCGGTGCGTCGCCTGCCGGATCTGCGAAAAGGAGTGCCCGCCCCAATGCATCTACATCGTGCCGGACGTGGACGAAAAGGGGAAGCCGCGCAAGCACCCCCGCGTGTTCGACCTCGACATTTCGGTGTGCATGAGCTGTCAGATCTGCGTCGAGGTCTGCCCCTTCGACGCCATCAAGATGGACCAGACCTTTGAGATTGCCACTGGCGATCGCTTCGCGGAACTGCTGCGCCACAAGGAGCAACTGGCCCGGCCCAACGACCACTACCGGCAGATCCATCCCACCGAAGCGGCGGAAGTGGACGCCCGCCTGGCCGAGGACCGCCGCCGGGCGGCGGAGAGGGCGGCCGCCAAGGCCGCGGCCAAACCAGCCAGCCCGGCATGATCCCCGTGCCGCCCGCCGATTCCGTCCTCGAACGGGCCCCGCTGCTGGCGCGCGACTTTGTGACCGGCCTGTTTCCGGTCTCCCTGCGTTGGCTGGTCGGCAGCCTGCTGGCCATCGTGGTGGTGATCCTCGGCTTCGCGTTGCTGTTCGCCCTGCTGACCCTGGTGGAGCGCAAGGCGCTCGGCCGGATGCAGAACCGGCCGGGACCCAACCGCACGGGCCCGTTCGGGCTGCAGCAACCCCTCGCCGACGGCATCAAGATGCTGGTCAAGGAGGATGTGGTGCCGCTCACCGCGGACCGGCCGCTGCACTTCCTGGCGCCGGTGGTGCTGGTGACCTTTGCGCTGCTGGCCTTCGCGGTCATTCCCTACGGGCGGCTGCTCCTGCCGGTCCGGCTGGATGCGGCCGTGTTGTTCTTTTTCGCCGCCGGCGCGGCGACCGAACTCGCCGTGTTCATGGCCGGATGGTCGAGTCACAACAAATACTCGCTGCTGGCCGCCATGCGGGCGCTGGCGCAGTTGCTCAGCTACGAACTGCCTTTGCTGCTCGCCGCGGTGCCGGTGGTCATGCTCGCCGGCACGCTCGCGACCGACGGCATCGTCGCCGCCCAGGGCCGGTGGACGTGGGGCGTGGTCCCTCACTGGTGGGTGCTCACCCCCTGGGGGGCCGCGGGATTCATCATCTTCATCATTGCGGCGCTGGCGGAGGCGAACCGCTCGCCGTTTGACCTGCCGGAAGCCGAGAGCGAATTGATTGCCGGGCACCTCACGGAATACTCGGGCTTCAAGTACGCGTTGTTTTTCATGGCCGAATACCTGGAAATGACCGCCCTGGCGGCCATGGCCGTCACCCTGTATCTCGGCGGCTGGCAGGCGCCCTGCGCGCCGCTGCAGTTCATCCCGTCGTATGCCTGGTTTGCCCTGAAACTCGGACTGGTGCTTGCGCTTTTCATCTGGGTGCGGGGCACGCTGCCGCGCCTGCGGATGGACCAACTCATGCGCCTGGCGTGGAAGTTCCTCGTGCCGCTCGCGCTGGTCAACCTGGGCACGGCGGCGTTCTGGCACTTGAGCGCGGGCTGGGAACCGTGGCCGGCGCGCTTGGCGCGCTGGGCGCTGGCGCTCGCGCTGGTCGTGGTTCCGTTCGTAATCCTGGGGCGTCGGTTGAGCGCCGGCGTCGGTCCCCGCACGTATCGTTACGCGTGATGAAGCCGCCTCCATCCCCCCGTCCCAGCTCGGTCCCGTTGGCGGCGCCGGGCGCACGGCGGCTTGGCGCGTCGCGGGCGCTGCGCCGCCGGACCGGAAAGAGCCGGCCATGATCGTCACGCTGGGCCTCATCGCCGTCTTCACGCTCGGCGCCGCGGCCGTGGCCCTGACCCGTCGCGACCTGATTCACAGTGCGCTCTGGCTGGTGCTGGCGTGGAGCGGGGTGGCCGGTTTCTACCTTTGGTCCGGGGCGGAGTTCGTCGCCTTCGCCCAGGTGCTCATCTACGCCGGGGCGATTTCGATGGTGGTGCTGTTCGCGGTCCTGCTCACGCGGAGGATCGTGGGCGGGGCCGCCGCGCCGGGTCCCGAGCCGGCCGGGCGGATCGTCGCCGGTCTGTTCACCGGCGGACTGGTCGCCGGCGTTCTCGGATCGGCCGTGCTGCATGCGGAGCTGCCCGCCGTCGTCGCGGCGCCGCCGGCGCCGGGCGTCCGGCAGCTGGGCCGCCGCCTGATGGAGGGCCACCCGGCGGCGTTGTTGGTCGCCGGGGCGATCCTGACCGTGGCGCTGATCGGGGCCGTGATCATCGCGGCCTCCGATTCGGGACATACCCGGGAGGACCCGTCGTGAGCCCGCTGACGCTTTGCCTGCTGATTTCGTGCGGACTCTTCGGCATCGGTCTGGCGGGTGCGCTTTGCCGCGGCAACGCGATCCTCGTGCTGCTCGGCGTGGAGCTGATGCTCAACGCGGCGAACCTGAATTTCATCGCGTTCTGGCGCTTCGGGCCGGCGCCGGCCGCGGATACGGGCGTGATCTTCGTCCTGTTTTCCATCGCGGTCGCCGCCGCCGAAGCGGCGGTGGGTCTGGCGCTGGTCATCGCGATTCACCGTCATCAACGGAACATCCGGCTCGACGAGGCCGTGCGGCTGAAAGGCTGAGAAAATGATGACTGCCGAGTGCCAAATGCCGATTGAAGCGCGCGTGCGCCGTCCGCGATCTGCCACTCGGCAC
>JBJKRD010000500.1:0-36313 GCA_046704925.1 Opitutaceae bacterium
TCATCATCACAGCCCATCCAAGCGGTGCAAACCTGAACAAGTTCCCGCCGAGCCTTGACTTGCGAAGCGACCGCGCTGGCCCGCAGGCCCCCGGGGAGCCCGCCGCGAGGTGGCTCGTCCAGCCCGGCGGGTGGACGGTCAGGCCTCGGCGTCCGGCGGGGCCGGGGGTGGCGTCACCTGCCGGCCCCGACGCTGCTGCACCGCCTGACGCAGCAGAAACTCGATCTGGCCGTTCACGCTCCGCAATTCGTCAGCGGCCCACGCTTCGAGCTCGGCCCAAAGCCGGGGATCGATGCGGAGGAGAAATGCCTTGCGGTCCTCGGTCGGCATGAAGCGGTCAACGAATCAGCCCGGCGCGTTTGCGCACGGTCTCGACAAACAGCGAGGATTGTTGCGGCGAAATGACGAGGCAGCGGTCGGGCCAGCGCAGCACCACGGCACGCTCGGTGTCGGTGACATACGCATGAAAGCGCCCGAGCCGCTCGCTCCGAAACCGGCCCGTGATCGCGCGCAAGCCGTCGTTGCCGACGATCTTCCGGGCGCCGCGAAAAGCGTCGCGATCCGGCTCCGCGCCCTGCAACCCCGGCAAAGGGAAGCGCGCCTTGCGCAGCGGAAGTTCCACCAGCAACTCCGACGCGGTGACCCGGTAATTCCGGATGTGGGCGGTGAACCAGATGGCGCCGACGACCAGCGGCGCCACCCCGATGACGCCAAAGGCCGGCCACGGCGGCGCTTGGCGTTCGAGCATCATGGCGGCGAACAACGACGCCACCAGAACGATCACGATCACAATCGAGAGCATGGTGGCCAGCCGCACCCGGGCCCCGGCGGACGCGGGCGCGAACACGGCATCGGGCGGGACGATGGAGGAGGCGGACATGCGGTCAGGCCTCACCGGCGTTTGACCATGGCTTGGAGCAGTTGGGCGGCGTGAATGGTGACGCCGCCCTGCGGCTCCCATCCCAAGGCGATGGCCTCGTTGACCTCCTTGATGAGCTGCTCCAGCGCCCGCTTCAGGGAAAACACACTGCTCACGGATATGACGCGATATTGCATGGCGAAATCGGGTTGAAGATCAGGGCCGGGACGGTGGCCGGTGGTCAATTGTAGAGGGTGCCGGTGTTGACCACCGGATGGACTTCGGAATCGCCGCAAAGCACGACCAGGAGGTTGCTGACCATCGCCGCCTTGCGCTCCTCATCGAGGCGCACGACCGCCTTGTCCGCCAGATCCCGGAGCGCCATGTCGACCATGCTGACGGCGCCGTGGACGATCTTCTGGCGCGCGGCGATGACGGCCTCAGCTTGCTGGCGGCGGAGCATCGCCTGGGCGATTTCCGGCGCATAAGCCAGATGGGTGAGGCGGGCCTCCTCGATTTGCACCCCCGCCCGCGCCAGCCGCTGATGCAGTTCATCGCGCAAGGCCGCCGAAATAGCGTCACCTCCCCCGCGCAGCGTGAGTTCATTTTCCTCGCCGTCGTCGTAGGCGTAGCCGCTGGCCAAGTGGCGCACCGCCGACTCACTCTGCACCGCGACATAATGCTCGTAGTTGTCGACGTCAAAACACGCCTGCGCGGTATCGTGCACCCGCCACACCACCACCGCGGCGATCTCGATGGGATTGCCACGCTTGTCGTTTACCTTGAGTTTCTCGCCGTTGAAGTTGCGGGCCCGAAGCGAGATCTTGACCTTCCGGTTGAACGGGTTGGTCCAGTAAAACCCGTTGGCGCGCACCGTGCCCTTGTAGGCGCCGAACAGGATCAATACCGCCGCCTCGTTTGGCTGGAGAGCGAAAAACCCGTTGCAGGCGGTGACCCCCAGGCCCAGGAGGATGGCGGAGGCGACGAACAGCCAGACGGCGCCGGGAGCCCCATCCTTGGCGTCGATCACGCCGTGGACGAAGGTCCAGGGCATCGCCGCGAACAGGACGATGGTGATGAAAAGCAACAGCCAGCCGCTGGCTGCGCGAACGGTATTCTCACGGTTGACCGCGAGGGACGGGAGTTCAGATGCATTCATGGCAGGGAAAACAGCAGGAGCTGGAACATGCTGGTCCAAAGAAGGCCCGGGCCGGGCACCCAGGGGATTTGCGCTGCCCCATCAACGGACGACTGGGCCCCAAAGCCCAGCACCCCGGACACAACAACCGACACCAAAATCCCTCCAATCGCCCAGGTCAGCGGAATCCGATATCGTATAACTGATTGGTGTGAAGCCGGGAGCGTCATCAGATACCATTTTGATATCATATTGGTATCTAGTCCGTCAAGCAATAACGTGACGCCGCCAAACGAATGTTGCCCCCCTCCGTCCACCCGTGCGGCGTTCCCACCGCAAACGACAGCCAATGCGGTCCGTCTCCGCCAAAAAATAACGCCGCCAAGGATTCAACCCCGGCGGCGTCATCAACGAAAAAAGCTCAGCTCGAGACGTGACCCGACACCAGCTTGGTCATCTCAAACATGCTGACCTTGTTCTTGCCATTGAACACGGCCTTCAACTTGTCGTCCGCATTGATCTGGGTCTTCACCTTCTTGTCCTGAAGCCCATTCTTCTTGATGTAAGCCCAAAGCTTCTTGGTGAGTTCGGTACGGGGCAGCGGATTGCTGCCAACAACAGCGGCGAGAACGGCATCCGGAGTCACCGGTGCCATGAACTTTGCATTCGGGGTGCGGGCAGATTTCTTTGCCATAGTGACGCCGTCATAGTCGCCCGGCACCTCAACGCAACGAAATTCTAGAGGGGAAACGCGCCGTTTTCAGAGGGAAAACGACCGCCCGGCGCGGGCGATTTTTTGCTTGCACCGGGCGCCCGCCGGCGTTCACGCGCCGCGGTCGTCCACTTGGACGAACTGCCGGTACAACGCGGCGTAGTGGCCCCGCAATGACAATAGGGCCGCGTGCGTTCCCCGTTCGATGATCCGACCCCGGTCAAGCACGAGCACCAGGTCGGCGTGGCGGATGGTGCTGAGGCGGTGCGCGACCACCACGCTGGTGCGGCCCTGCAGCAGGGTCAGGAGCGCCTGCTGGACTCTCGCCTCGGTCAGCGCGTCGATGGAACTGGTCGCTTCGTCGAGGACGAGCAAACGGGGATCCGCGAGCAGCGCCCGGGCGAAACAGACCAGCTGCCGCTGGCCAACCGACAGGCCGCTGCCTTTCTCCCCCACCGCGGTGCGCAGGCCGCGGGGCAGTTCTTCGAACACGTCGAGACACTCCAGACGCCGGGCCACCGCGCGCACGTCGTCCTCGGACGCCTCGGGTCGTCCGAGGCGGATGTTCTCCAGCACGGTGCCGCTGAAGAGGAAATTCTGCTGCGACACCAGGCCCATCTGGCGGTGCAGCGACCGGCTGGTAAGCGTGCGGATCTCGCGGTTATCGATCAGCACCTCGCCCGCCGTCGGCAGATAGAACTTGGTCACGAGATTCACGATCGAACTTTTGCCGCTGCCGGTATGGCCGACGAGGGCGGTCATCCGTCCCGGCTCGGCCGCGAAATCCACCTCGTGAAGCACCGGCCGCCCCGGGTCGTAGCCAAACGAGACCCGGCGGAACTCGACGCGCAGGCCGGGCGCGATTCCGCCGCCGGTCCGTCCCGCCGGCCGCGGATCCGGCAGCGCGACAGCCCCCGCTGCGTCCGTCCAGTCAGGCGGAAGATCGAGCAGGCGGAAGATCCGTTCGGCCCCGGCCATCGCGACCAGCGCCTGGTTGTATTGGTTGCCGATGACGGCGATCGGCGAGAAGAAGAGATTCGCGAGAAAAAAGAACTGGATGAGGCTGGCGAGCGGCATCTCGTGGTGGAACGCGCGCCAACCGCCGAGGAGCAGGAGGACGGCGATGAAAAACTGGCTGTTGAGCTCCAGAATGGGGAGGAGGGTCGCCGAGGTGCGCGCGAGGGCCACGTTGTAGCGGGCGTGATCGGCCAGCAGGGTGCGGAACAGGCCGGCATTGGTCGCCTGCCGCACGAAACCCTGGGTCACGCGGATCCCGTTGACCGATTCCGCCAGCGTCGCCGTGACCCGGCTGAAACTCTCCTGGCTGGCGCGGCTCAGCCGGCTGAGCCGGAATCGGAAACGGCGGTTGACCGTCCACAGTACCGGCGCCATCGCCAAAACCACGAGGAAGAGCGACCAGTCGCAAACCAGCATGGCCGCCGCCGAGAACACCATCATGCCGCCCTGGATGAGGCTCACGAAGAACACATCCTGCACTCCGACGCGGACCGCCTCCACATCCGAGGTGACCCGGCTGATGATGCGCCCGAGCTTCATCCGATGGAAAAAACTCATCGGCATCCGCTGCACACAGCGGAAGATGTCGGCGCGCAGGGCCGACACCGCCAACTCGCCCAGCTCCAGGGCGAACCGCTGGCGGAAATGAAAGAGAAAATCCGTCGAGAGGGCCAGCACCGCATAGCCTGCCACCGCCCACGCCAGCACCGGCGTCTGGCGGTGGGCCACCGGTCCAGCAATGATCCGGCCCATCGCCCACACCAGGGCGGGCAACTGCATCGCGCGCACCACCGACAGCGCGATCAGCGCCCTGAATTTCTTGCGGTGCGGACGCAGGTAACCGAGCAGGCGGTGGATCAGGCTCCAAGCCAGTGGGCGGAACTGGTCCTCATCCTCGTCCTCAGCCCGCGGGACGAGGGTAAGGCGGTCGGGGCCGGCGGCCGGCGGGCTCACGAGGAACCTCCCTCCCGGGCGAGTTCCCGCAACTCCGCCCCGTCGATCAACTGCAGGCTGGCCACGTGCCGGTAGGGCCCCGGCACACGCATCAGCTCCGCATGGGTGCCCCGCTGCACGATGCGGCCGGTGTCCATCACCAAGATGAAGTCGGCGCGGCGCAAGGTGCTGAGGCGGTGGGCGACGATGAACGTCGTCCGACCCGCGATCGCGCGGTCCAGCGCCGCGAAAATCTCGTGTTCCGTCTGCGAATCGATCGCCGCGGTCGGATCGTCCAGCAGGAGGATCGCCGGTTCCAGCAGGATCGCCCGCGCCAACGCGAGCCGCTGGCGCTGGCCACCGGACAGGGTGACGCCGCTTTCGCCGAGCACGGTGTCGTAGCCGTGGGTCAGGTCGACGATGAAGTCGTGCGCCGCCGCGACGCGCGCCGCTTTCTCGATTTGCTCCCGGGTCGCTCCCGGATGCCCAAAGGCAATGTTCGCGGCCACCGTATGGCTGAAGAGAAAGCTCTCCTGGAACACGAGGCCGATGTTCCGGCGCAGATCGTCGAGTTCGAGGTCGCGCACATCGCATTCGTCGACCAGCACCCGGCCGGCCGTCGGGTCGTAGAAACGGGGGATGAGACTCATCAGCGCGCTCTTGCCGGATCCGGTGGCGCCCAGAATCGCCACGCACCGGCCCGGAGACACCCCGAAGTCGATGTCTTCCAGGACCGCCTGGTTGGGATCATAGGCGAACGACACGTGCTGAAACCGCACCGCACCCTGCAGCCTGGCCCGGCGCAGGGCCCCGGGCCGGCTCTGAACCTCGATGGGCGCGTCAAGAATCTCGAACACCCGCCGTGCTCCAATCAGCGACTGCTGCACGCTGTTGACCACGTTGACCACGTTGTTCACCTGACCGGAGAACTGCTCCAGCAGGCCGGCGAAGACGACCAGGCCCGCCCCCAGCGGCAACCGGCCCTGCACCGTCAGCCAGCCGCCGTAGCCGAGCAGCACCATCATGTTGATGCGGGTGAGAAAGCCCACCGCCGGACTGAAGAGACTGACCCGCCAGAAGATTCCCTTCTGCTGGTCGAGCACGGCCTGGTTGGAACGGGCGAACTTCGTGAAGTCCTCCTCCTCGCGGCCGAAGCCCTTGGTGACCGCGATGCCCTGGATGCTCTCGGCCAGGTTGCGCACCATGACGTCGGCGAGTTCACGGTTGCGGGCATATTCGGGCTGGATGCGTCGCGAGAATTCCACAGCCGCGATCCACAGCAACGGTGTCGTCGCCAGGCAGGCCAACGTGAGGCCCACGTGCAGGCTGGCCATGTACGCCACGTAGACCGACAGCGAAATGACCATGATGAAGCTCTGCATCAACACCTGATCGAGAAACATGCGCACCGCCTGCACGTCCCCCGTCACCCGGTTGATGATCGAACCGGTGGAGTTCGCGTCGAAGAAACGAAAGCTCAGGCGCTGCAGCTTGTCATAAACGAGCCCCCGGAGGTGCGGCACGATCTCCTGCTGCGTCAGCCGGTTGATCTGCACGCTGTAGGTATAGTTCAGAACAGCCCGCAACGCGGCGAGGGCGAGGATCAACCCCGCGATCACCGCCACCACGGTGAACGGGGGCCACGCCGGCGGGAACGACAGGCCGAAACGGTCTTCCGGCAAAGCCGCGCCGGCCACTTGGTGCCGGATGAAGTCAATCGCCTGTCCGGTGAAGTTGAGGCCGGCGAGGCCGATCGTCAGCAGGATCAGCTGGAGACCCAGCACCTCGAAGCACCGACGCCGGTAGCGCCAGACCAGCCCGAACAGACGTCGGGCGAGCGCCCAATTGCTCAGCGGTGCACCCAACGACGGGGCGGAGGCGGCGCTCATGCGTGGGGCGAACGGCCGCCGTCCACGGCGTCACCCGTCAAACGAGGTCGTTGTCGGAAACTGCTCATCCGATGGTCGCTCCTGGGCACGGATTTCGCCGTCAATGGCATCCCGTTCCAAGCGCAAATTGCCCGCTGCTGGCGCCAGGACCCGTTGGCCCCCGGGATCCTCCTGAGAATCGCGACCCGATGGGCAGCATTAGACTGGTCATTTCTTGTCATGACTGGGGCTGCTATTTGCCACCTTGCCACGGTCGAAGGTGACCCCCGCCGGATCGATCCTATCATTTCGCCAGCTATTAATTCCACCGAAAGTACGAGTATGAACGCATCCCTATCCGGCGGCGGCTTGAATCCCAACGGCGGCCCCATGCTGCCGCGAGGACAAAACCTCCTGACTCACCCCCTGTACAACAAGGGCACGGCCTTCACCGAGAGGGAGCGCGACGCCTTGGGGCTGCGCGGCTTGCTGCCGCCCCGTGTGTTCACGATGGAACAGCAGCTGCAGCGCGTCTACGGCAATTACCAGCGCAAGACGAACGACTTGGAGAGGTATATCTTCCTGACCACGCTCCAGAATCGCAACGAAACCCTCTTCTACCGGCTGCTGCACGAACATGCGGAGGAGATGATTCCCATTATCTACACCCCGACGGTGGGACAGGCATGTCTGGAATACGGCGCCATCTTCCGACGGGCGCGCGGTCTGTTTATCAGCATTCGCGAGCGGGGTCGCATCGCCGAGATCCTGCGTCACTGGCCGTATGCGGACGCCCGGATGATCGTGGTGACCGACGGCGAGCGCATCCTCGGTCTGGGCGATTTGGGTGCCTTGGGAATGGGCATACCCGTCGGCAAACTCTCGCTCTACACGGCCTGCGCCGGGGTCCACCCCTACTATTGCCTGCCGGTCACGCTCGACGTTGGCACCGACAACCTGAAGCTGCACGAGGACCCGTTGTACATCGGCCTCAACCAGAAACGGGTGCGCGGCGCCGAGTACGATGCGTTTGTCGATGAATTTGTCCAGGCGGTGCACCTGACCTTTCCCAAGGCGCTGATTCAATGGGAGGACTTTGGCAACACCAACGCCTTCCGGCTGTTGCGTCGACATCGCGATGCAGTCTGCAGTTTTAATGACGACATCCAAGGGACGGCGGCAGTCGCGCTGGCTGGGCTCCTGGGGGCATTGCGGATCAGCGGCGGCCGCCTGCAGGATCAGCGGCTGTTGTTTCTCGGCGCCGGCGAAGCGGGCACCGGCATCGCCGAACTTTTCGTCGCGGCCGCCCAGCGGGAGGGGCTGAGCGAGGCCGAAGCGCGTGCCCGCTGCTGGTTTGTCGATTCGCAAGGTCTGGTCGTGCGCAGCCGGACGGGCCAATTGGCGGAACACAAGCTCGCGTACGCGCACGATCTGCCGTACATCGCGACCCTGGCCGAGGCCGTGAAAGCCTTCCAGCCGACCGCGTTGCTCGGAGCGGGGCGCACCCCGCGCATGTTCACGCGCGAAATTGTCGCCGAGATGGCGACGCTCAACCGACGGCCGATCATCTTTGCGCTTTCCAATCCGACCTCGAAGGCGGAATGCACGGCGGAGGAAGCTTATCAATGGTCGGACGGCCGGGCGATTTTCGCGAGCGGCAGCCCGTTTCCCCCCGTGAGCTACCAGGGCCGGACCTTTGTCCCGGGCCAGGGCAACAACGTGTACGTGTTCCCCGGAATCGGACTGGGCGCCCTGGCCTGCGAAGCCGCGTGCATCACGGACGAGATGTTCCTCACGACCGCGCGAACGCTGGCCGCCCAAGTTTCCGACGAAGACCTCGCGAGCGGTCGCGTCTACCCCTCGCTCACCCGCATTCGCGATGTCTCCGCCCGTATCGCGGTGGCCGTGGCCGAAGAGGCCTACCGGGCCGACCTGGCCCGCCGTCCCCGCCCCGTCGATCTCGAGGCTGATATCCGCGCCAGCATGTTCGATCCGGTCTACGGCGAATACGTGTAGGTCCGCGCGCCGGGGTCGCCAACGCCGGCGCAATCGCCTTTGGCCGGCGCCGCGTCCACCGGCCCAAAGATCGCGACCTTCGCCAAAAGCCTGCCCTTGCAGGCCTTCGCCTCCTTCGGATTCGACGGTCGACCGGCCGTGAAACTCGTCACGGAAGGTCGGTCGACCCCATGAGGTACCGATCACATTCCCGCGCCGCTCCGCGCCCTTCGTTGATGGCCCAGACCACCAGGCTTTGCCCCCGCCGGCAGTCGCCAGCCGCAAAAACGCCGGGCAGATTGGTCACATACTGCTCGTGCTCCGCCTTCACGTTGCTGCGGGCGTCGGTCTGCACGCCGAGCTCTTTGAGCAGCGGCTGTTCGGGCCCGAGGAAACCCATGGCCAGCAGCACGAGCTGGGCGGGGCGGGTCTGCTCCGAGCCCGGCACTTCCTTGGGGACGAACTGACCCTTCTCGTTTTTCGCCCAAGTGACCTCGACCGTCACCAAATCCTTCACGCGGCCTTGGGCATCCGCCCCGAACCGTTTGACGGTGGTGCAGTAAATCCGGGGATCCGCCCCGAACTTCGCGGCGGCCTCTTCCTGACCGTAGTCCAGGCGATATACTTTCGGCCACTCGGGCCAGGGGTTGTTGGCCGCCCGGTCCGCCGGCGGCCGCGGCAGGATCTCGATCTGGAGCAGACTGCGGCAACCCTGCCGCATGGCGGTTCCGACGCAGTCCGTGCCGGTGTCACCGCCGCCGATCACCACCACGTCCCGGCCGGCCGCGTCGATCGGGCTGGCGCCGTTGCCGGCCAGCAAAGCCTTCGTGTTGGCGGTCAGGAAATCCATCGCGAAATGCACCCCTGGCAGGTCGCGACCCTCCACGGGCAGGTTGCGCGGCTGAGTGGCGCCGACGCAAAGCACCGTGGCGTCGAACTCCTTGAGAAAAATCTGCGGCTCGACGTTGTCGCCGACGTGGGCATTGCAGATGAACTTGACTCCCTCCTCCTCCATGAGGTGGAGCCGGCGCAGCAACACCTCCCGCTTGTCGAGCTTCATATTGGGGATGCCATACATCAACAAGCCGCCGGGGCGATCGGCGCGCTCGAACACGGTCACGGTGTGCCCGGCAACGTTCAACTGGGCCGCCGCGGCCAGACCCGAGGGCCCCGAGCCGATGACCGCGACCTTTTTCCCCGTGCGGACCGCGGGCGGTCGCGGATTCACCCAACCCTCCTCCCATCCCCGCTCGATGATGCTATACTCGATGTTCTTAATGGTCACCGGCGGATCGGTGATGCCGAGCACGCAAGACCCCTCGCACGGCGCGGGGCAGACCCGCCCGGTGAACTCCGGGAAATTGTTGGTCTTGTGCAAGCGCTCCAGCGCCTCCTGCCAGAGCCCGCGATAGACCAAGTCATTCCATTCCGGAATGAGGTTGTGGATCGGACAACCCGAAGCCATCCCGCTGATCAACCTGCCGGTGTGGCAGAACGGGACGCCGCAATCCATGCACCGCGCCCCCTGGCTGCGGAGCTTTTTCTCCTCCATGTGGTGGTGAAATTCCGCCCAATCGCGCATCCGCTCCAGCGGGGTGCGGTCCACGGGAATCTCCCGCAGGTATTCAATGAATCCAGTCGGCTTGCCCATCGTGGTAAGGCGGGGTGTCGGTTGATCGGCGTTCGGAAAATCAGTTGCCGCCGACGCGCGCCGCGTCGCGCGCGTTTTCTTCAAAGGCGACCATGACAGCTTCATCACCCGCGAGGCCCTGGGCCCGGGCCCGGTCGAGACAGGCGAGCATGCGCTTGTAATCCTTGGGGATGATCTTGACGAATCGCGGCACCAGGTGCTTCCAGGCGCCCAACACCTGCTGCGCCCGGGCGCTCTTGGTGTAGGCGAGGTGGCGTTCCACCATGGCCCGGATGTCCGCAATCTCGGCGGGATCCTCGAGTTTTTCGATATGGACCATCTGTGGGTTCACCTGCCGGGGAAAATCGCCGCGCTCGTCCAGGACGTACGCCACCCCCCCCGACATCCCGGCGGCAAAATTGCGCCCGGTCGGGCCGAGCACGACCACCCGGCCTCCGGTCATATACTCGCACCCGTGATCGCCCACCGCTTCGACGACCGCGTGAATGCCCGAGTTGCGCACCGCGAAACGTTCGCCCGCCATGCCGCGGATGTACACTTCGCCGCTGGTGGCGCCATAGAAGGCCACATTCCCGACGATGATGTTTTCCGACGGCACAAAGGTCGAACCGTCGGGCGGGTAGACGATGATTTTCCCGCCCGAGAGGCCCTTGCCGATATAGTCGTTGGCGTCGCCTTCCAGGACAAACGTCATGCCCCGGGTCATGAAGGCCCCGAAGCTTTGGCCCGCCGATCCCTTGAAGTGGATGCGAATGGTGTCGTCGGGCAGCCCCGCGGCGCCCCGATTCCGGGTCACCTCGCCGCTGGTGATCGTGCCCACCACGCGGTGAATGTTGCGAATGGGCATCTCGGCCACGACCTTTTCGCCCCGCTCGATCGCGGGCCGGCAGCGATCGAGCAGCGCCGTGAGATCGAGGGACTTCTCGAGACCGTGGTCCTGGGAGATCTGGCAATACTGGCCGATTTCCGGGCCGACATCGGGCTGGTAGAGAATATTGGAGAAATCGAGCCCCCGCGCCTTCCAGTGTTCGACCGCCTTCCGCGGCTCCAGCCGATCCACGTGGCCGACCATTTCGTCGACCGTGCGGAAGCCCAGTTGGGCCATGAGTTCGCGGGCTTCTTCCGCCACGAAGCGCATGAAATTGATGACATGTTCGGGCTTGCCCGTGAACCGCGCGCGCAGCCGCGGGTCCTGGGTGGCGACGCCGGCGGGGCAGGTGTTGAGGTGACACACCCGCATCATGATGCAGCCGGTGGCGACCAGCGGGGCGGTGGCGTAGCCGAATTCCTCGGCGCCCAGCAGCGCGGCGATGATCACATACCGGCCGCTCTTGAGCTGGCCGTCGGTCTCGACGGCGATGCGGCTGCGCAGGTTGTTCAGGACGAGGGTCTGGTGGGTCTCGGCCAGCCCAAGCTCCCACGGCAGCCCGGCGTGCTTGATCGAAGTCTGCGGCGATGAACCGGTGCCGCCGTCGTGACCGCTGATCAACACGACATCGGCGTGCGCCTTGGCGACCCCGGCGGCGACCGTGCCGACGCCAACCTCGGCGACCAGCTTCACGCTGATGCGCGCATGCCGATTCGCGTTCTTGAGATCGTGGATCAACTCCGCGAGATCCTCGATCGAATAGATGTCGTGGTGGGGCGGCGGCGAGATCAGCCCCACCCCGGGCGTGGTGGAGCGCACCTTGGCAATCCACGGATAGACCTTGCTGCCGGGCAGTTGCCCGCCCTCGCCGGGCTTCGCCCCCTGGGCCATCTTGATTTGCAGCTCCTGGGCATTGACGAGGTACTCGCTGGTCACGCCGAATCGCGCCGCGGCCACCTGCTTGATGGCGGAATTCTTGGAGTCCCCGTTGGGCATCGGCTCGTAACGCCGGGGGTCCTCGCCGCCCTCCCCGGTGTTGGACTTCCCGCCGATCCGGTTCATGGCGATGGCCAGCGTGTCGTGCGCCTCCTGACTGATTGAACCGTAGGACATGGCGCCGGTCTTGAACCGCTTCATGATGCGCCCGGCCGGTTCGACCTCCTCCAGCGGGATCGGCGTGGCGGGCTTGAACTCCAGGAGGCTGCGCAACGTGCAGAGATTCCGCGACTGTTCGTTGACCAGCCGGGCGTACTCCTTGAACACCTCATAGCTGCCGGTGCGCACCGCCTTCTGCAGGCGGTGGATCGTCTCGGGATTGAACAGGTGAAACTCCCCGTCGTCGCGCCACTGGTACTGGCCGCCCGCGGGCAGCACATGCCCGTTGATCTGGCGTTCGGGGTAGGCCGCGTGGTGGCGGGCCAGCACCTCCTGCGCGATGACATCCAGCCCGATGCCGCCCACCCGGGAGGGCGTCCAGGTGAAGTAGTGATCGACCACATCCTGGCGCAGGCCGACCGCCTCGAAGACCTGCGCACCCCGATAGCTCTGAATCGCGGATATGCCCATCTTGGACATCACCTTGATCACCCCCTTGGACGCCGCCTTGACGAAGTTCTTGCATGCCGTCTTGTGGTCGATGTTGGTCAGCAGTCCCTCGCGGATCATGTCGTCGATCGTTTCGAAGGCGACGTAGGGATTGATCGCGCTGCAACCGTAGCCGATCAGCAGGGAAAAATGGTGCACTTCGCGGGCCTCGCCGGTCTCCAAGACGAGACTGACGCGAGTCCGAAGTCCCTCGCGGATGAGATAATGATGGAGGCCCGCGATCGCCAGCAACGCCGGAACGGGCGCGAATTCATGGGTCACTCCGCGGTCGCTGAGGATGATCACATTGATCTCGTCCTCCTCGATCATCCGTCGCGCCATGACGCACAATTCCTCCATGGATTTGGCCAGACCCTTTTCGCCCCGCGTCACCCGGAAAAGAATGTTGAGCGTGCCCACCTTGAGCCCGGGCAAGTCCATCCGGCGGATCTTGGCAAACTCCTCGTTGGTCACCACCGGCCACTTGAGTTCCACGCGCCGGCAGGCCGACGGCTGGGGGTGGAGCAGATTGCCTTCGGAACCCAACCGGGTTTCGGCTGAAGTTATGATCTCTTCGCGGATGCAGTCGATGGGCGGATTCGTAACCTGCGCGAACAGTTGCTTGAAATATTCGTAGAGCAGACGCGGCTTGTTCGACAGCACGGCCAGGGCGGCGTCATTGCCCATGGACCCGACCGCTTCGACCCCGTCGCGCGCCATCGGCGCGAGGATGATGCGCTCGTCTTCGTGGGTGTAGCCAAAGGCGATCTGCCGCTGCAACAGCGTCTCGTGGTCCGGCGGCGGAACGTGCGGTGGCTCCGGCAGGTCCGCCAGATGCACCAGATGCTCGTTGAGCCACTGGCGATACGGAAACTGGGAGGCGATCTTCGCCTTGATCTCGGCGTCGTCAATGATGCGCCCTTGTTCGGTGTCGACCAGGAACATGCGGCCGGGCTGGAGGCGGCCCTTCAGCAGCACCTGCTCCGGCGGGACCTCGAGGACGCCGGCCTCGGACGCCATGATGACCAGATCATTCTTGGTGACGTAATAACGGGAGGGACGGAGCCCGTTGCGGTCGAGAACGGCGCCGATCTGCCGGCCGTCGGTGAAGGCGATGGACGCCGGACCGTCCCACGGCTCCATCAGGCAGGAATGAAATTGGTAAAATGCCCGCCGGCCGTCATCCATGCTCTCGTGGTTCGACCATGGCTCGGGAATCATCATCATCATGGCGTGAGCCAGCGGCCGCCCGGCCAGGACCAGGAGTTCGAGGGTGTTGTCGAACATCGCCGAATCGCTGCCGTTGGGGTCGATGATCGGGAGAATCTTCTTCGTGTCCTCGCCGAACGCCTCCGACTGAAACAGCGCCTCCCGGGCGTGCATCCAATTGATGTTACCCCGGAGCGTATTGATCTCGCCGTTGTGCGCCAGATACCGGTAGGGATGCGCCCGATTCCAGCTCGGAAAGGTGTTGGTGCTGAAACGGGAGTGCACGAGGGCGAGCGCCGTCTCCATGGCCGGATGCTGCAGATCGGGGAAATACTCCTCCAATTGCGTGGTCAGCAGCATGCCCTTGTAGACAAAGGTCTTGAACGAAAGGCTGCAGAGGTACCAGAACTCGGCGCCGTCCAGGGTGGTGTTGCGAATCTCGTTATATGCGCGTTTGCGGATGACCAGAAGCTTGCGTTCGAAGTCCAAGTCATCGACCAACTCCGGGTTGCGCCCGATGAAGATCTGGCGGATGAACGGCTCGCAGGACTTGGCGGTTTCGCCCAAGGATGTGTTGTTCGTCGGGACCGTCCGCCAGCCCAGCACCGTCTGACCTTCGGATTGGATGATCTGCTCGAAGCGCTCTTCCAGCCGGCGGCGCTTGCTGAGGTTGCGCGGGAGAAACACCAATCCGCTGCTGTATTCTCCCGGACCTGGCAGAGCGACACGCGCCTTCTTGCACGCTTCCTTCAGGAAGGCGTGCGGCATCTGGAACAGGACGCCGGCCCCGTCGCCGGTGTTGGGTTCGCTGCCGCTCGCCCCGCGGTGGTCGAGATTCTTCAGCACCTCCAGGCCCTGTCGCAGAATCTGGTGTGATTTGCGCCCCTTGATGTCCACGACGAAGCCGACGCCGCAGGCCTCGTGTTCAAACCATGGGTCGTAGAGCCCCTGCTTTGGCGGGCAGCCCGGCGAGGGCCGGGGGCCATCAATGCGGTGGTTAGGTCGGTTCATTTTCCAAAGGCCGGACAGCGCGTCTTACGGGTCGATGACACGCCAGACCGCGCAAGACCAGCCTGGATTGGCGTCGGCCCACCGGTCGGGCAGGCTGGCAGGTGAAGATCGATTGTCGATTGGCATAAAAAAGGCCGGTCACGCGGTGCGGGAGCCGGCCCTGTGAAAACTTGGATGGTTTTGGCTGGGTGGCCCGTCAGAAGAAACGGATGGTTTTGGTCGCCATTTGGTCGTTCTCCGCATTCCCGCAACCCGCACTGGTCGCGTCCCCCACCGGCACGTCGTTGGGTTCAACCAGGCCGTTGGCCAACAGATAATTCTCGACCTCCTCTCCCGAAACGTCGGCGAGCATGATCCCGTCGATCTCGACGCAGGGGGACAGTGGTTGGCCGGAACGGCGCAACATTTCCTCGTAGTTTTCGTGATTATTCACGATGTCGACGTCCTCGTACTCGAGATTGTATTTGCGCATGATCGCCCGGACCCCGCGGGACCAGCCGCACTGTGGCTTCAGATAGGCCCTGATCTTCATGCGAAAACAATGTGGAAGGACAAAGGCGGCGCAACTTATAGGTGCGATTCCCCGACAATCAAGAGAAAGGTTGGCTCTTTTTTGGGAGGGCGCCGCCAGCCGGCCGGCGGTTGAACGAGTTTTGCCTAGCGGCACCCCACCCTTTTGTCTAAACCCCGAACGATGAAAGTGCTCGTCACCGGCGCCGCCGGATTCATCGGCTATCACGTCTGCCGCCGGTTGGTCTCGTCCCCCCGCTGCGAGGTGCTGGGGCTGGACAACCTGAACGAGTACGCCTCGATCGAATTGAAACGGGCGCGGCTGGCGCAGCTCGAGGGCTTGGAGGGGTTTCGTTTTGTCAAGGCCGACTTCGCCGATCCCGCGGCTTTTCTCGGCATCTTCGAGCTTTTTCGACCGGACTATCTACTTCACCTGGGGGCGCAGACCGGAGTGCGGCACAGCCTCGAGCATCCCGAAGCCTACGTGCACAGCAACCTCGATGGGTTCGCCAGCGTCCTCGACGCCGTACGGCGTCACCCGCCAAAGCACGCCGTCTTCGCGTCCAGCAGCTCCGTCTACGGCGACGACCCGCGCGTGCCGTTTAGGGAGGAAGCCGGCTTCGGCCGCCCGTTGTCGTTCTATGCGGCCACCAAACAGGCGGGCGAGGCCATGGCCAGCAGCTACGCGCACAACCATGGCCTGGTCCTCACCGGCTTGCGGTTCTTCACCGTCTACGGCCCATGGGGCCGGCCTGATATGACACCGCTGCTCTTTGCCCGCGCAATCTGCGAAGGCCGGCCCATCCCGCTTTTCGCCGAAGGCCATTACCAACGCGACTTCACCTACATCGATGACATCGTCACCGGCGTGCTCAAGGTTCTCCTGCACGTTCCCGCCGATCAACCTCGTCCCCCGTGGCGGGTATTCAACGTGGGCCGCGGGCAACCGGTGGAGATGTCGCATTTCGTAGAACTCCTCGAGGCCAGCCTCGGCCGGACCGCGCAGGTCGAACTCCTTCCGCCGCGATCGACCGAGATGCCGCGGACGTGGGCCGATCTCACCCGAATCCAGACGGCCGTTGGCTATGAGCCGAAGGTGTCGCTGGAAGAGGGTGTCCGCCAGTTCGTGGCGTGGTTCAAGCGTTATCACGGGCAATCCTAAGGGGGGCGGCGACCCATCAGCGCCCGCGGCTGGCTGCTCTTTTCGTTTGCGCTGCTGCGCGCTTTGAGGAAGAAGAGCCGGAGCTTTCGCGGATGCCCCGCCTGATCCCGCGATCGCCCGCCATTCCCGGCAAACCATGCGTCTCCCGTCTCCTTAATCCCATGTCCAAAGCCGCTCCCGCCAAAGCCTCCGTTCCGCCGAATCGCACCGAATCAACCACGGATTCGGGGCGGACCAAGAACATTGAACTGGCCGTATCCGCGATCACGAAACAGTTCGGAGAAGGTTCCATCATGCGATTGGGAAGCGCGACCCGCATGGTGGTGGACACCATCTCGACAGGTTCGCTCGCCATCGACCTGGCGCTTGGCGTGGGCGGACTGCCGCGCGGACGCATCATCGAGATCTATGGACCCGAGGCCTCCGGCAAAACGACATTCTGCCTGAGCGTGATCGCCGAGGCCCAACGCCGCGGTGGACTGGCCGCCTTCATCGACGTGGAGCACGCATTGGATCCCAAGTACGCCCGGATCGTCGGCGTCAAGTTGGACGACCTCCTCGTCTCGCAGCCGGACAGCGGCGAGGATGCACTCAATATCACCGAGACCCTGATCCGCTCGAATGCCATCGATGTCATCGTCATCGATTCGGTCGCAGCACTGGTCTCCCGGGCCGAGTTGGATGGGCAGATGGGCGATGCCACGGTCGGCGCGCAGGCACGTCTCATGAGCCAGGCGATGCGGCGGCTGACTTCGGTGGTCAGCCGGACGAAATGCGTATGCATCTTCACGAACCAGATCCGCGAAAAGATCGGGGTCATGTTCGGCAATCCTGAAACCACGCCGGGCGGGCGGGCGTTGAAGTTTTTTTCCTCGGTCCGGATTGACATTCGTCGCAGGGACCAGCTCAAAACCCCTGATGGCCGGGTGGTCGGCAACCGCACCAAAATCAAGGTGGTAAAGAACAAGGTGGCGCCGCCGTTCACGGAGTGCGAATTCGACATCATGTACAACGAGGGCATCTCCCAGAGCGGCTCGCTCCTCGACTTGGGGATTGAACACCGGATTCTGGAAAAGAAGGGCGCCTGGATTGCCTACGAGGGCGAGTTGATCGGGCAGGGCCGGGAGGCGGCCAAGGAGGCCTTGATGAAGGCTCCCGACCTCGCGGCCAAAATCAAGCAGGCCATCCTTGAACGCGTGAATATCACGGGCGGCACGGAGGTGACCGGCAGCGTGAAGGTGTAGTGGGTTGCGTTCCCGGCTTCCGCCGCCGAGGAACGTGCCCATGGTGCGCTTTGGCTTTGCTTTCAACGGCTGCCTCGTTTGCGTGGCAGCGTGGTGTATTTTGCAGACACGATAGCGGCCCCGGCCACGCCGGTCGGCATATCCGCCCTGGGCGTTGTCAGGGCCAGCGGACCGCTTGCGGGCCGCCTGTTCGCGGGGCTGGCGTTCGAATCTCCCCGACCCCGGCAGGCCTGTCGGGCCGATTATCGGGATCAAGGTGGTAAGCTGATCGACGAAGTGATCTGCACCTTTTTCCAGACACCCAATTCGTATACCGGCGAGGACTTGGTTGAAATCAGCTGTCACGGTAACCCTTTTATAATAAAGAAGATATTAGACGACCTGCTGGTCAAGGGATGCCGCCTGGCTGAACCGGGAGAGTTTACCAAGCGCGCATTTCTCAACGGGCGATTGGACCTGAGCCAAGCTGAAGCCGTGGTCGATCTAATCCATGCCCGCAGCGACCGTGCGCTCGCAGTGGCCAATTTGCAGCTCCGCGGGGCGCTCGGCCGGCGTATCCAAGAGATGGTCGACCGCAGCGTTGAACTCCTTGCCCAAGTGGAAGCCTACATCGACTTTCCCGACGAGGATCTGCCGCCGCAGGACCGCGCCCGGTTGGCCCTTGGAGTGAACGGACTTCTGGCGGACACCTCGCGGCTTCTGGCGACGAACCACTACGGCGAAATTCTGCGCGAGGGCCTAAGGACCGTCATCATGGGCGAACCCAACGCGGGCAAGAGCAGCCTGCTAAATCGGCTGTTGGGTTGGGAACGGGCCCTGGTCAGCTCCGAGCCGGGCACGACCCGCGACTATCTGGAAGAGCGCATCGCCCTCGGCCCACATAGTATCAAACTTACCGATACGGCAGGAATCAACATCGCCCCAGCTGCCCTCGAGAAACGTGGCATGGCCAAGGCGATCGAACTCGCAACGGGCGCGGATCTGATTCTCCTGGTCCTTGACGCGACGCGCCCTTCCCCCTCCCTCACGGCCGACTTGACGGGCCTTCTGGCGACGAAGAAGACCCTGACCGTCATCAACAAGATCGATCTCGCGCCCCACGGGCCCCTCCCGTCGCCGCCGACGAATTCAGAGGCACTCAAAATTTCAGCTTTGACCGGCGCCGGATGCGATGAACTGGTCGCGGTCATCCTCCGACACGCAGAGTCGTTCAGGATCGAACAAGGAGAGGATTTGGTAGCCGTTAACACCCGGCATTCGCATGCTCTGCGCCAGGCAACCGAATCCCTGCAATCCGCGGCCGAAAAACTCACATCTGGGGCCTCCGCCGATGAGTTGTTGGCGAGCGATTTGCGCGTGGCGCTCGATGCCTTCGGAGAAATAGGTGGCCGGATCGACAACGAACGAGTGTTGGACCATGTGTTTTCCACTTTCTGCATCGGAAAATGATACCGTGACAATCCTTGAGGCAACTGAGGTAATTTCGTGCGCCAAGTGTGTATCATTTGATAAATAAACATGATACAATTCGACGTGATCGTCTGCGGTGCGGGACATGCCGGTGTTGAGGCCGCCTTGGCGGCGGCAAGGATGGGAGCATCTACCCTGTTACTGACCGGCAACATCGACACGATCGCGCAGATGAGCTGCAATCCGGCAATAGGTGGTCAAGCGAAGGGACAAATCGTCAGGGAGATTGATGCCCTTGGGGGAGAAATGGCCATCAACGCCGATGTCACGGGGATCCAGTTCAGGCTACTCAATGAGTCAAAGGGACCGGCGGTTCAGTCTCCTCGTGCACAATGTGACAAGAAAGCATATCAGTTTCGCCTTAAACACACCATCGAGCTTCAGCCGAATCTGCAATTGTTCCAGGCAACGGTCACGGGCTTGCATTTTAAGATGGGACGTGTCGTCGGCTGCCGAACGAACCTGGACGTAGATTTCTTTGGCCGCACGGTCGTCCTTACGACCGGAACCTTCTTGCGTGGCCTAATGCATATCGGTAAAAATTAGAACGAAGGTGGTCGGTTGGGGGATTTCAGTGCCAAGACTCTCTCTGGAAGCTTGGTCGAGGCTGGAATCGAGCTCCAAAGACTGAAGACGGGCACGCCGCCAAGGATCTTGGGGCGAAGTATCAACTTCAGTGGATTGGAAGAACAAAAGGGGGACGATCCTCCGACCCTGTTTGCCTTTCACGACACGAGAGACGCTGAAGACTTGTTCCACGTGGAACGTACTGGGGAAGAAAGGACAGGCTGGAAACCAGGAACTGACCAAATCTCCTGTTGGATAACCTATACATCAGACCGAACAGCAGAAATCGTTCGAAACAACCTGAAACGGTCCGCGCTCTACGGAGGCGAAATCCGTGGGATCGGCCCTCGATATTGCCCAAGCATCGAGGACAAATTTGTCCGTTTTGCCGACAAATCTCGTCACATTCTTTTTCTCGAGCCTGAAGGGCGCAGCACAAACGAGTATTATATTAACGGCCTATCCACGAGTCTGCCGTTCGATATTCAGATCGAGCTGGTGCACAGCGTATCTGGCTTGGAGCGCGCCACAATTCTGCGGCCGGCTTACGCCGTTGAATATGACTTTGCTCCCCCGACCCAATTGGAGCCTTCCTTGGAATCAAAGAAGGTCGAAAATCTATTCTTTGCCGGGCAAATCAATGGGACTTCGGGCTACGAAGAGGCTGCAGGGCAGGGAATCGTCGCAGGGATCAACGCGGTCTGCAAAATCAGAGGACAGCCGCCTCTTCTGATTGGAAGAGAGGATGGCTACATTGGAGTTCTCATAGATGATTTGGTGACCAAAGGAACCAACGAGCCCTACCGAATGTTCACAAGCCGCGCCGAGTACCGGCTCCTCTTCAACCACGGAAGTGCCGAGCTTCGAATGCTAAAGTTCTCGGAGCACTATAAGGTGATATCTAATCGCCGGTTACAAAGAATCCGCGAAAAGAAGATTCGGATCGAAAATTGGGTGGACCTTCTGGAATCTGATAGGCGCGGAACACTGAGCTCCGCCGAACTTCTTCGCCAAGGCGACAACCATGCATCGCTTCCTCCTGAGTTCCTGAGGGATTCTGAGCCGGTCAAAAAGGAAGTGTTATATCGGGTTAGGTATCGGGGCTATTTGGAGCGCGACCTCAGACAAATAGAAAAGCTCAAAACCTTGGAGCACATCAACATTCCAAAGAATGTCGACTACATGAGCGTCCGCGGCTTGCGGCGGGAAAGTGCCATCAAGCTCAACCAACTGCGCCCGTTTACGCTCGGCCAAGCGTCCCGAATAAGTGGAGTCAGTCCGGCGGACATCAGCATTCTGATGGTGATGATTCAAGCGACCAGGCAACACCGTGCTTCCTCAGCCTAAAAAAAGCCTGCCCTTATGGAAACGAAACCCAAGCGGAACCATGGGCCCCAGAGCAACGCTTGGGTTATTATCCACAAAAGAGAACGTCGTCTGGCGTCTAGATGAATTGCGGAAAACCAAGGAAACTCCAAGAATCCAACGTCGAAAGGCACCGGTTCCAGCCAGAGAATCCGCTTTTGTGACATGTCTGTGACATCGGCAAATTCACTAGCAAATCCGCCTTAGCAGTTTATCCTCGGCGCATGTCCCAGCATCGGGCAAAAAGGATCCTGATCGTGGATGACGAGCCGGATGTGGCAGACCTTGTCTCCTATCATCTCAAGGCCAAGGGCTACGAAATCGAGACGATCAATAACCCAAACATGGCGGTCGGTGCCGCCCGTTCATTCCTGCCCGACCTTATCATCCTCGATATCATGATGCCGGATCTAAACGGCATCCAACTCTGCCGTATTCTGCGGGCCGACCCGAAGCTCCGCCAGGTGCCCATTTTTTTTCTGACAGCAAGAGCAGAGGAAGGTGATCGCATCGCCGGATTCGAAACCGGTTGTGATGACTATATATGTAAGCCATTTAGTATTAAAGAATTAATTCTCCGTGTCCAATCCTCCCTCCGGCGCGCATTGGACAAGACTGTCGAGCCGCAGAACCAGATCAGGGTGGGGGGAATTGTCCTCGACGCCGAACGTCACGAGGTAACCTCGGGCGGACAGCAGATTGAACTTACAGCCACGGAATTCAGACTTCTACGCCTGCTCATGGAACGGCGTGGCCGCGTCCAGACCCGCGAGCACTTGCTTCTAAATGTCTGGAATTACGAAACCGAGATCGAGACGCGAACCGTCGACACGCATATCCGGCGCCTGCGTGAAAAACTGGGCGCAGAGGCGGAGTGGATAGAGACAATCCGCGGTGTCGGTTATCGCATGGCGGAACGCAAAGCCGAAGCATGTTCTACCTGATCACGGCCGCGCTCGGCGTCGGCTTGGCGATCGCAGTCACGCAAATTGTCCGGCAACGACGGGCCGTCCGAACGCTGACACAAGCCATCGATCGACGACAACCGCTCCTGCGTGAAAACGCGACGGGGGCGGGGGTCCGCAACGATTGGGACCGCTTGTGCTCGACGGCCAACCACCTGATCTCGGAATCCGTCCGTCTGCAGCAGGTGCGCTCGGGACAACTGGCGCAACTCGATGCGACCTTGGGCAGCCTGCAGGAAGCGGTGCTGATCGTAGATTCCGAAAACCGAATTCTACTGGCCAATCAGGCCCTGCAGGCGATCTTCCCGCGGGCCACCAAGATCCTCAATCAACGTCTCGAAACCGTCCTGCACAGCGTCGCCTTCCTGGACTACGTCCGGGCTGTCCGGGCCGGCGAAGCCGAAGCGCAGCGGGAGATCGAATTCGTGGAAAGCACGGGTTCCGTTTGGCTGGAGGTCACCGGCACCTTGGTGAATCCGCTGCAGGATGCCCGCGGCACCTGGGTGCTCTTTGTCCTCCACGACATCACCAAACAGAAGTCCCTTGAAGGCGTGCGCAAGGACTTTGTCGCCAACGTCTCCCACGAACTCCGCACCCCGCTCAGCATCATCAAGGGCTACATCGAAACCCTCGTCGATGGGCACCGGGAGATGCCATTGGCGGACCGGGACCACTTTCTCCGCACGATTCAAAAACACACCGAGCGCCTGAACTCCCTGCTTGAGGATCTCCTGACGTTGTCGCGACTGGAATCGATCAACCCGGGTCTTCACCGGGAATCGGTCGACCTCGCCGATCTGCTCACCAATCTGATCCACGACATCCGCGGGCGCCCGGCGGCCAGTGAACATACCCTGACCCTCGCGATCGACCCGGCCATCGGTCGCGTCCTGATCGATCCCCTCAAAATGATCCAAGTTTGCGAGAACCTGGTGGATAACGCTCTCAAGTACACCCCCCGCGGTTCCCGCATCGAGGTAGGCGCGCGCCTGATCCGCGGCGAGATCGAGATCAGCGTGCGCGACAACGGCCCGGGAATACCCGCCGGCGATCTGCCGCATATCTTTGAGCGATTCTATCGGGTCGACAAGGGTCGCTCACGCGAAAAGGGCGGCACCGGTCTCGGCCTGAGCATCGTCAAGCACATCGTTCAGTTGCACGGAGGGCGCGTGCGGGTGGAGAGCGAAGCGGGGCAGGGGACCGCCTTTTTTCTCACCCTTCCGCAGCGCACCGACTGAGTGGTGCCCCGGCTGGCGTCCGGAATCTTGCCTGTCCGCTTCGGGGCGTTTACGCCTTCCGACCCAATGCCCCGCGCCGCTTTCGAGAATCTCCGCGCCGGACGAATCTCCGCCCTCCGTTCGGAGCTGGCCGTCCATCTGCGCCTGCCCGACGCGGGAATCGTTTTTGAAATTGGGTGCGGAAACGGTCATTTTCTCACCGCCTACGCGACGGCCCACCCCGACGAGTTCTGCGTGGGCGTCGATCTCCGGCGCGAGCGCATCGCGAAAGCCGCGCGAAAGCGAGACCGCGCGCGCCTCGACAACCTGCAGTTCTTCCGCTGCGAGGCGACTGACTTCCTGCGCGAGTTGCCGGCCGGAAGCCGCCTGCGCGACATCTACATGCTTTTCCCCGATCCCTGGCCGAAGAAGCGTCACCATAAGAACCGCCTGCTCAAGGCGCCACTGCTCGACCAGCTCGCCCTGCGGGCCGGGCCAGGAACCCGCCTCTTCTTTCGCACCGACTTCCGACCGTACTTTGACGAAGCGCGCGACACCATCGCCGGCCATCGGATGTGGCGGTTGTTGCCCGCCGGTCCGTTTGCCTTTGAACACCCCACCGGTTTCCAGGCACGCGCCCCAATTTACCATTCGTTGGCGGCCGTTCTCGCCGCACCGGAGGTCAGCCTATCCGGTTCGGAATGAGCGGTTATTGCCCGGAGCGGGTCGGCAGTCCTGCCCGCTTCTCGTGACTCATCCCTCAAGATTTCGGGGGTTGACGCCGAATGAAGCGTTGGGCTACCACTTATCCTTTTCAAACTTCACGTTAACCTCCGTAAATGATGCTTCGGGTCAGAAAATCAGGCGCCTTTATCCTCTTTCTGGGTTCCTGCGCGACCGCCTTTGCGAGTGAAGGCGGCGTGGCGCCGAAGGCCGACGTTCTTCTGCATCTTGGCCCCTTGCCCATCACCAACAGTATGGTGGCGAGCTGGAGCATCGCGTTTTTTCTCATCATCGCCATCCGGGCCGCGACGTGGAAACCCCGGTTGATTCCGACCGCCGGCCAGGCGATCGTCGAGCATTTGGTGCAGGGGGTGCTCGACCTCATCACCCCCATCGTCGGCAAGCGCGTTGCCCGCCCGGTTTTTCCCCTGCTGATCGGCCTGTTCACTTATATTCTCATTCAGAATTGGAGCGGACTGCTACCCGGGGTTGCGACCATAAAGGTCATGGAAAACGGTCATTGGATGGACCTGATTCGCCCCGGCGATGCCGACATGAACAGCACGTTCGGCCTCGCGGCAGTCTCAATGATCTGCTGGCTTTATTTCATCCTGCGTTACGCCGGCCCGCGAGCGATCTTCTACGACCTTTTCGGCAACAAGGCCGACAAGGCGGACATTCCCGCCTTCCTTTACTATTTCCTGTTCCTGATCTTTTTTGGCGTCGGCCTCATCGAAGTTATCTCCATCATGGTTCGTCCGGTTTCACTGTCGTTCCGCCTTTTTGGCAATATGTTGGGCGGCGAGAATCTGATGCACGCGATGTATGGCCTGAAAGCGTGGATCCTGCCGGTGCCGTTCTATTTCCTGGAGATCCTCGTCGGCTTCGTACAGGCGCTGATCTTCACGCTGTTGATCGCGGTTTACATCGGCCTCATCACCAACCACGGGGACGAGGAACATGCCCCCGCTCAGGTGGAGGAACTGGCCGCGCCGCATTGAACCCTTTCCCGGCGGGACCGTGCCCAAAGCTGTGCGGACGCCGTCGAAACAACCCACAACAAACATGCACATCATCCACACCATCGCTGAAATCTCCGGCAACCTGAGAGACGTCCAAGGTTCTCTCGGCTGCTTCGCCTCCGCCATCGGCGTGGGCCTCGTCGGCACGAAGGCGGTCGAAGCCGTCGGCCGCAACCCCGGAGCGTCGGGCAAGATCCTCGTCCAGTCCATCATCGGCATGGCGCTGGCCGAAGCCATCTCGTTCTACGCGATCTTCCTCGGGAATTATTGACCCTGATCCCCGCGCCGCGCGCCGCCGCGCGGCGCGGCCCTTTTTCGCCCCATGTTCCCGCCCGTGCTCCTCCTCGCGGCCGCCGCGGACGCCGAAAACCTCTCGGCGTTTACCAAGCTCACGTCGCAATTCGGCATCGATCTGCCGCTGCTGCTCGCCCAGATGCTGTGCTTCACCATCGTGGCGATCCTGCTGTGGAAGCTCGCCTTCATACCCGTGCTGGCGACCCTGGAAGAGCGTCAACAACAAATCGGGGCGGGCCTCAAATACGCCGAGGAGATGAAAGCCAAGCTCGCCCAAGCCCACGAGGACAGCGCCGCCTTGATCAAGCAGGCCCGGCTGGAAGGCGCCAAGATCATCGATGAAACGCGGCAGACCGCCAAGGCGTTCCTCGACCAGCAGCAAAAGGAAGCCGTGGCCCGGGCCAACGATCTGATTTCAAAGGCGCAGCAGGCCATCGAGCTCGAACATAAGAAGATGCTCGACGAGGCGCGCGTGGAGGTGGCGCGTCTGGTCGTGGCGACCACTCAACGGGTTCTCACCCGTGAGTTGAGCGACACCGAACGCGGCCGTTTCAACGAGGCCGCCGCCCGCGAAATCTCCACTGTCACCTGACGACAATCCTCCTTCCGAAGTCCCCTCCCGCCCACCCCGGCTATGCGCGCCAGCAAGCAGACCCGGAATCTAGCCCGTCAGCTCTATCATCTGAGCTTGGCCGACGGCCAGATTTCCGCCGAGCGGGTCCGCGGCGTGCTGGCCTCCCTGGGCAAACATCCTCCCCGCCAGCCGCTGGCCGTGCTCAAATTCTACCGCCGTCTCGTGGCCCGGCAACTCGCCCGGAACCACGCCGTCGTGCAGCATGCCGGCGCGATCGACGACGCCATCCTGCGCGCCATCGGCGCGGCGCTGTCCCGCAAATATACGCGGCCGGTCACCGCGAGCCCTGAGCCCCGGCCTGAGTTGATCGCCGGCTTGCGCATCCGGGTGGGAGACGACGTTTACGAATCCTCCATTGCCAGCCGCCTCGCTGCTCTGGTCCCCGCCCCTTGAACTTTCGTCCCTGAAACGCGCGCCGCGCTCATGAGCTCCGTCATCGAACAGATCGAACAACAGATCGCCGAACTTTCGTCCAAGGCGGTCAAGAAGAACACCGGCACCATCCGCTCGGTCGCCGACGGCGTCGCCAAGGTCGACGGCCTGTCCGACGTCATGTACAACGAGATGGTCCAGTTTCCCGGCAATGCCGTCGGCATCGCCCTCAATCTGGAGGAGGACGAGGTTGGTTGCGTGGTGCTCGGCGACGTTGCCCTGCTTAAGGAGGGCGACGAGGTGTTCACCACGGGCAAGCTGCTCTCCGTGCCGGTCGGCAAACAACTCCTGGGGCGCGTCGTCGACGCGCTGGGCCGGCCGGTTGACGGCAAGGGCCCCATTGAGGCCAAGGAGTTTTATCCGGTCGAACGCATCGCCCCCGGCATCATCGTTCGCAAGTCCGTGACGCAGCCGGTGCTCACCGGTATCATGGCGATCGATTCGATGATTCCGATCGGCCGCGGCCAGCGCGAGCTGATCATCGGCGACCGCAGCACCGGCAAGACCACC
This sequence comes from Opitutaceae bacterium, assembly GCA_046704925.1. Lineage (GTDB taxonomy): Bacteria > Verrucomicrobiota > Verrucomicrobiia > Opitutales > Opitutaceae > Fen-1467. The sequence goes on from JBJKRD010000500.1 coordinate 26,961, forward strand.
ATCGCCATCGACACCATCATCCATCAGGCCCAGATCAACCGGCAGGGCCTGGCCTCCGGCGATCCGGACTTTCGCCCGCTTTATTCGATCTACGTGGCGGTGGGCCAGAAGAATTCCAACATCGCGCGCACCATCGCCTCCCTCGAGGCCGCCGGCGCCCTGGAGTACACGATCATCGTGGCGGCGCCCGCCGCCGACAATCCCGCCAACCAATATATTGCGCCCTACGCCGGCGCTGCGATGGGCGAGTGGTTCATGGAGAACGGCCTGGACGCCCTCATCGTCTACGACGATCTCTCCAAGCATGCCGTCGCCTACCGCCAGATCGCGCTGATCCTGAAACGCCCGTCGGGCCGCGAAGCCTACCCTGGCGACGTTTTCTACCTGCACTCCCGCCTGCTCGAGCGGGCCGCCCGCCTGGCCGGGAAGGGCTCGCTCACGGCGCTGCCCATCATCGAGACCCTCGCCGGCGACGTCTCGGCGTACATTCCGACCAACGTCATCTCCATCACGGACGGCCAGATCTACCTCGAAACCGATCTTTTCAACCAAGGCATCCGCCCCGCGGTGTCGGTCGGCCTTTCCGTCTCGCGGGTGGGCTCCAGCGCGCAGCTCAAGATGACCAAGCAGGTCGCCGGCAAGCTGAAGGGCGAGCTGGCGCAGTTCCGCGAACTGGCCGCCTTCGCGCAGTTCGGTTCCGACCTCGACGCCCGCACCAAATCCCAGCTCGACCGCGGATCGCGCATCGTGGAACTTTTCAAACAACCGGCCTTCAATCCGGTGCCCATCGAGATGCAGGCCTCCGTCCTGTGGGCGATGCAGAACAACTACTTTGATGCGATCGAAGTGGCCAAGGTGGTCGAGGCGGCCGGCAATTTGAAGGAATTTCTCCGCACCCGCAAAACGGCGCTGCTCGATAACCTGCGCCGAAAAGCCGCCCTCGACGACACCCTGAACGCGGAACTGAAGAAGGCGCTCGAAGAATGGAAGGGCACCTACGCCGGCTGACCGCCGCGGCTTCGCCCGTTTCTTCCCCCGCCGCCCATGCCTTCGACCCGCGACATCCGCCGCCGCATCAAGTCGGTCCGGAACACCCGCCAGATCACCAAGGCGATGGAGCTGGTCGCGGCTTCCAAGATGAAGAAGGCGCAGCAAGCCGCGCTCGCCGGCCGCACCTATGCGGAACTCATGGCGGACATGCTCGCCACGCTCGCGAACCGGATCGACGAGTCTTATCATCCGTTTCTCGTGCAGCGGCCCGTGAAGACCCGCGGCATCCTGCTGGTCACGACAGACAAGGGCCTGTGCGGCCCCCTGAACAGCAACTTGTTCAAGCTGGTGCTGAGCATCAAGGACCCGGCGAAATATGTCGTCATCGGCCGCAAGGGCTCGCAATTCCTCGTCCGCACCCAGCGCGAACTGCTGGCCGATTTCCAGGTGCACGACCGCGTGCCCTTCGCCGACGTCAAGGGTGTCGCCGAGTTCATGGTCAAACACTACCTCGAGGGGGTGGTGGACACGGTCGAGATCATCTGGCCCCGCTTCAAGAACACCCTGGTGCAGGAGCCGACCCTCCTGCCGCTGCTTCCCCTGCGCAACCTCAAGGAGGTGATCGCCCAGCTGCGCGAGGAATCCGGCGAAGCGGCCGGCCGCGACGACGACCGCCACATGCTCTTTGAACCCAGCCCGGCCATCGTCCTGGCGGCGCTGCTCCCGCTTTACATCAATCGCGCCGTTTACCAGCACGTGCTCGACGCCAAGGCCTCGGAGCACAGCGCGCGCATGGTGGCGATGAAGACCGCCAAGGACAACGCCACCAAGCTCATCGACGAACTGACCCTCGAATACAACAAGGTCCGCCAAGCTTCCATCACCCAGGAGATTCTCGAAATCGCGGCCGCGCAATATGCGCAGCAGTGACCAGACGGCCCGCGCCGCTCCATCCCGATTCCCAGACATGAACACCGGCAAAATCGTCCAAGTCATCGGTCCTGTCGTCGACGTCCAGTTCGACGAAAACAAGATCCCGCCCATCCTTCAGGCGCTGACCGTCGAATACCAGGCCGCCGGCAAGCCGGTGAAACTCACGCTCGAAGTCCAGCAACACCTCGGCGAGGGCGTGGCCCGCACCGTCGCCATGTCCACCTCCGAAGGCCTGGTGCGCGGCATGCCGGCCGCCGATACCGGCGCTCCCATCAGCGTGCCGGTGGGGGAGGGGGTGTTGGGCCGCATCCTCAACGTCACCGGCGAGGCCGTGGACAAAAAAGGACCGGTCCCACACGAAAAACGATACCCCATCCATCGGGCCGCCCCCACCCTGATCGACCAGGACGTGAGGACCGCCATTCTGGAAACCGGCATCAAGGTCATCGATTTGATCTGCCCTTTTGTGAGGGGCGGCAAGGTCGGCGCTTTCGGCGGCGCCGGCGTCGGCAAGACGGTGATCATCCAGGAGTTGATCAATAACATCGCCAAGGCGCACGGCGGCTATTCCGTGTTCGCCGGCGTGGGTGAGCGGTCGCGCGAGGGCAACGATCTCTACCACGAAATGTCCGAGGCCAAGGTCATCGTGCAGGAGGATATCGCGAAATCCAAGGTCGCCCTCGTCTACGGCCAGATGAACGAGCCGCCCGGCGCCCGCCTCCGCGTGGGGCTTTCCGCGCTCTCCGTGGCCGAATTCTTCCGCGACGAGTAAAACCAGGACGTGCTGCTCTTTATCGACAACATCTTCCGCTTCTCCCAGGCGGGCTCCGAGGTATCCGCGCTTCTCGGTCGTTCGCCGTCCGCCGTGGGTTACCAGCCGACCCTGGCCAATGAAATGGGCATCCTGCAGGAGCGCATCACTTCGACCAAGAAGGGCTCCATCACGTCCTTTCAGGCCATCTACGTGCCAGCGGACGACCTCACCGACCCCGCCCCGGCCAACACCTTTGCGCACCTCGATTCAACCATCGTGCTCGATCGCGCAATTTCCGAGCTCGGCATCTATCCGGCGGTCGATCCCCTGGCTTCGACCTCGAAGGCCCTCGCCGCCGACATCGTCGGCGAAGAGCACTACGCCGTCGCCCGTGGCGTGCAGCGCGTCCTCCAGCGCTACAAGGACCTGCAGGACATCATCGCCATCCTCGGCCTCGATGAACTCTCACCCGAGGACAAGCTCACCGTCTACCGCGCCCGGAAGATCCAGAAATTCCTTTCCCAACCGTTCCACGTCGCCGAGGTCTTCACCGGCTTTCCCGGTCGCTATGTTTCCGTCAAGGACACCGTCCGGGGATTCAAGATGCTCCTGGACGGCCAGCTCGACGACGTCTCCGAAGGCGATTTCTACATGAAGGGCTCCATCGAAGACGTGCTGGCCGCCGCCAAGAAATCGTGAGCCAACGCCTGCGTTGAGCGCAGCTTCCCGGCGCCCCCGCAATTCCGGATTTCACCTACCGACCACCCATGCCTCTGACCCTCGAAATCGTCACCCCGGAGGACCGCGTTTACCGTGACACGGTCGACTCGGTGGTCATACCGACCGTCGGGGGCGAGATTGGCATCCTGCCGGGCCACCTCCCGCTGGTCACCCAGGTGGCCGAAGGGGAACTCCGCGTCACGCAAGGACCCGTCACCCGGGGGTTGGTCGTGGGCGGAGGATTCGCGCAGGTCGACGGCGACCGCGTGAAGGTCCTGGCCGAGTTCGCGATCCAAGTGGCCAAAATCGACGAGAGCGCCGCTCAACGGGCCATGCAACGCGCCGAGGAAGCCCTGCGCGGGCGGGAAAGACTGGATCCGGCCGAAGTCGAACGTCTCGAGGGCATCCTGAAGTTTTCGCTGGCCCAGCTCAGTGTCAAACGGAGGCGCCGGTAGGTCCCGTCAAAGTCGGCCCCACCGTTGTCCCCCCGGGGTGCCACGACTCTCCGGAGCGCCTGTTCCCGTCCGCCTTGTATATCCCCGGCTGGGTTAACGCCGGTCGCCGCGGGTCCGGCGGCGGAGCGCCATTACCGTCACCCCCGCGAGGAAGCCAAAGACGACCGCGAGGAAGACGACCAACGATTGAGACAGGATGATGCGCCAGAAAAGAAAATGCACCGCCACCATGGCGGCATTCTGAATCAGAAACGCCACCACCACCACCAGGAGCACGATCAGCAGCGCCAGTCGCGGAGTCATGCGGGGATGGAATTCACTTCGGGTTATCCGCCCGGTCCGGCTGGTCGCCCAAGGGATTGTCCTCCGGTTTTGGCGGCGCGCCGGCGTGGCCGCGCGGGCCGATGACGGTCTTGAACAAATCCGAACGCCGGTCCAACCGCGGCGTCACAGTGCCGGAGCCTCGGGATTGGGTCAAAAGATCCAGATCAACGTCGCAGATCAGCAGCGTCTCTTCATTGTCGGCCGCCTCGGCGGCGATGCCGTCGCGGGCAAATGGGAAATCGGAAGGCGTGAGCACGGCGGCCTGGGCATACTGAATATCCATATTGGTCACGTCGGGCAGGTTGCCGACGTTGCCCGCCAGGGCGATGTAGATCTGGTTCTCGATCGCCCGGGCCTGGGCGCAATAGCGGACGCGCAGATATCCCTGCCGGTTGTCGGTGCAGAAGGGAACGAAGATCAGCTCCGCGCCCTCGTCCGCCAGATGCCGCGCGGCCTCGGGAAACTCGATGTCGTAGCAGATCAATACCCCGATGCGGGCCTTCGGGGTGTCGATCACCTGCAGGCCGCGGCCGCCCCGGATGCCCCACCAGTAGCGTTCGTTCGGGGTGATGTGCAGCTTGTCCTGCGCGATCATGGTGCCGTCGGGCAGACAAGTGTGGCAGCGATTGTGCAACTGGTCGCCCTGGAACACGGGGTGGCTGCCCGCGATGATCGTCAACCCGTACTTCCGGGCGAGGTGCCGGACGGTGGCCGTGAGCTTCTCGGTCTGCTCGGCCAGCCGGTGCATGCCCTCCTTCGGCGTCAGGGCGTCAGCCGCTGACAGCAACTGGACCGAGAACAGCTCGGGAAACAAGACGAAGTCCGCGCGGTAATCGGCCGCCACATCCACGAAATACTCCACCTGCCGGGCGAAGCCGGCGAACGACTTCACCTTGCGCATCTTGTACTGCACGCAGGCGATCCGCACCTTGCGCGGACCTTCGGGCGTCGGCCGGTAGTCCGGATTCAACCATTCGATCAACGACGCGTAGTTGTGGCTCCGCGCATCCCGCAGGTAATGCGGCATGACTCCGCGCAGGACAAATCCCTCCCGGATCTGGAAGCTAAGCACCAAATCGCGCATCTCCCCCGCCACCACCCGCTCGGCATACTCCTCCGGCGTCATGCGATCCGCATGTTCCGCATAATTCCACAACCGCCCGCCCGCCAGGATTCGTCGTTTGTTGAGCCGCCGGCAAAGCTGGCGGCGGGCTTCATAAAGCGCCGCCCCCACGCCCAGCCCCCGTGATTTGGGGTGCACGTAGACGTCGGCCCCGTAGAGGGTGTCCGCCGCCGGATCGTGGTTGGTGAAATAGCCGCTGTCCGTGATCCCCGCCCAGGTGTGGGCCCGCAACGGGTCCCGCCCCAAGTCCACAATGAGCGTGGAGACCGCCCCGACGATGTGTCCCCCGGCCTCCGCCACCAACTGTCCCTGGGGAAAGACGCGTTGGTGGCTCAGCAGATGGGCCTCGCCCCAAACCACGTTCTCCTGGGTCAGGCGGGGATAGGAAAGCCGGTTGAGCTCGATCAGCCGGGGAATGTCGTCCCGGCTGGCATGACGGATCTGGACACTCAATTTCGCCTTGGACATGGGGAAGAGCGTGGCCGCCCGCCGGGGGCGGCGGTTCCACCGCCAGACCGAGGTCCGGCGGCCGCGCGCCATCATCTGTAAGCCATTTGGGCCGCGGGCTCAAGGCCCGGGTCGCGGTCCGGCCGCGGAGCATCAGCTCTTCCGCCGCTCCTCTTCTCCTTCGGGCCGCCGTGACCGACGAAACCGTTCGTCCCACATCGTTTCCACGGCGTGCCGGCTGCCCAGGCCAAAGGCCAGGACAAAACTCAGGGCCAGCGCGCCAAATGCGATCAGGAAGGCACCGGTGACAATGGTCACGGCAATCTGCAGCTCCACCAGGGCGATGGCGCAGGCCACCACGAGGATCGCCGCACGCACCAACCGCGCCGCCAGTCGGGCCCGGTCAAATTCCTCCTGGTACAGCGCCCGCTGCACCGAGCGCGACACGCCCGAGGCGACGCCCCAGCCGACCACCAGGACGACGAACGCCAGAAGCAGCCGCGGAACCAGCTCCACGAACCGCTGCAGCAACTCCGAAAGCACGGTCAGCTTCCAGATGAGGATCGCGTTCTCGAGGAACACCAGGAACGTCAGCACCCCGGCCGCCGTACCCACAAAACTGAATAACGAGCGGCGCACGTCGCCCTTCTCAAGGGCCCGCCCCCAGCGGAGCCGCACCACCACCCGGTCCAGTCGGAGTAGGACCAGGATGCGGACGGTTACCGCCGAGACGATCCAGGCCGCCACCGCCCCCAACACCAACACCACCAGGCCCGCCAGCAACGTCGGCAGGTAGGCCACCAGATGGGCCATCACATCGTGCAGCGATTCAAACGCCTTGGTCTCTTGCATAACGCCTTTCCGTTCAACGCATCCATCGCTTCGGTTGCGCCGCCATCTCGTGAACCGTGATGACCGGCTTGTTGGTGCGGTCGGCCAATTCCTGGGGCAGGGCATAGCCCAGCAGTTGCTCGATCAACCCGGCCTCGCTGCCGCCCATGACAATAAGCTCGGCCTCGTGCGATTCGCGCAGCAAACCGGTGACAATGTCGCCGGCCTTGACCACCTTTTGTTCGCCGCCGACAAAACGGTCGCCAAGCGCCCGGGCCAAATCCTCGTCTGCCTGCTGCATATCCCGGCCGTCCGCGACCCGCGGCAGCACGTGCACGACCCGCACGCGGGCCCCGAAGCCATGGGCGAACAACTGCGCCACGTCGGCGGCCAACCGGGTGTGCGGCCCGGCTTCGTAGGCGAACAGGATCTCCCGGATCCGCGCCGGCCAGCGCTCCGCCGTCACCACCACGACCTGGGCCGGAGATTCGCGCACCACCCGGTCCACCGTCGTGGCCGCGAAGCGCTCCACCAGGTTCGGATGGCGCTCGCGGCCCATCACGATCAAATTGCACTGCTCCTCGAGCACCGTCTCGGTGATGCCGTACGACACCCGGTGGGAGATCCGCACCACCGCCTTGGCGGGAAGGCCGTCCCGCACCAATTCCTCCTGCAGGTGATCCAGCATCCCCCGCGTCTCGTCGACCCGGTCCAAGCCCCGCGCCAGCATCTCCCGGTCGGCCACCTCCACCACCGACAGCAGCACGAGTTCGCCGTCGTAGTGGCGGGCCATCGCCCCCGCCACATTGACGATGGTCCGCCCGTGGCTCGGGTTCCCGATGCAGGCCAGGATCCGGTATTCCTTGCGTTCCGCCGCCTCCCGCGCCTCGACCAGTTGTCCGTAAGCGCGGTCCCGTTTGCGGGCATACCCGTAATACACAACCAGGCCAACCCCGATCCACACCCCTGCGCTGAGCCAGGCCTTCGGACTGTAGAAGAACAGAAAGACCGCGAGGGTCAGCTGTAGCGCGATCCCCACGATGGGCACCCAGGGAACCAGCGGCACCCGGAAGCCGCGGCGCAGGTGCGGACGGTGTCTGCGCAGGGCGATGAGCACCATCAGCACCTGGATGAACAGCAGCAGGAACATGATGTCCGCCGCGCTGGCCACGGCCTCGATCGGGAGAACCACCGCCATGAAGGCCACCAGCACGGCCGAAGCCAGGATCGCCCAGTGCGGCGTCTTGCGGATCGGATGCACCTTGCCGAACCACGCCGGGAGGTTGCGGTCGCGCCCCATCGCAAAGGACACCCGCGAGGACGAATAGATCGTCGCGTTCAGCGCGCTCATGGTCGAGAGGATGCCGCCCACGAGGATCATCACGCCGCCCCCGCGGAAAAACTGTCCGGCGACCTCGACCAATGCCGTCTCCTTCTTCAACCCCAGAAACTCCCACGGCGCCATTCCCGTCGTTCGCACCGCGCCCAGCGCGGCGAACCCCACGAGCAGGTAGATGGGCACCACAATCAGCAGCGAGAGAAAGATCGCCCGCGGCACGCTCCGCTCCGGGTCCCGCACCTCCTCGCTGCATTGGGCGATGATCTCGTAGCCTTCAAAGGCGATGAAGGTGAGGCCCATGGCGATGAATACGTGTCCGAGACCGTGGGGCAGAAAATTGTCGGTGAACCGCGCCGACCAGTCGGGCCGCTGCAGGGTGGCCCAGATGCCGAACCCGATGAACACCGCCAGCACGGCGAGCTTGGCCGTCGTCACGATGTTGCCCGCTCCACCCGTCTCCGACGCCCCGCGGTAGTTGACGTAGGCAAACAACGCCACCACCGCCACCGCGAGCCACTTTTCCACGCCCAAGCCAAACAGGGGGATTGCCGGCAGCCCCAGCAGCGGCAGCACCTCCTTGAAATACGCTCCGAAGCCCAGCGCATACAGCGAACACGCCACGGCGTGGGCGAACCAGGACATCCAGCCGCTCATGAAGCCCTGCGGGTCCTTCAGCCCGGTTTTCACCCACAGGTATCCGCCGCCCGCGTCGTGAAAACACGAACCGAGCTCCGCATACGCCGCCGCGGCAAACAGGGTCACAAATCCGTTCAGGAGAAACGCCAGCAGCAGCCCCGGCCCCGCCACCCCGGCGGCAATGCCCGTCAAGACGAAGATCCCGGCGCCAATCATGGCGCCCACGCCGATCATCGTGATATCCCGCAGCCGCATTTCGCGACTGAGGCGGACCTCGGATCCCGATGCCATAGGCTTCGGCCGCGATCGTCGGCGCTCCTTCCGTCCACTTCAAACGCAAAAGCTGGCCGCGCCCCGGCACCGCGACCGCCTCCGGCCTTGCTCCCCCCGGGAAAAAGGCGATCACTGCTTCCCGATGTCCGGCTCCTACGCCTACACGCCCCTCCTCATCGTCGTCGGACTCGCCTTCGTGGTGCCCCTTTTGCTTTCGCGGTTCAAGCGGGTGCGCCTGCCGCTGGTCGTGGGGGAGATTCTGGCCGGCATTCTCGTCGGCCGCAGCGGTTTCGGCCTGGTCCAGCATGAAAGCCCCCTGCTGCACCTGCTGGCCCAGCTGGGCTTCGTGTTTCTGATGTTCCTGGCAGGCATGGAGGTGGATTTCTCCAGCCTCGTTCTTTCCCGCCCCGGCCGCGGCGGACGCCGCCGCGGCCCCCTCGTCATCGCGACCCTGAGTTTCGGGCTGACGCTCGCGGCTTCGGCGCTGGTGGGATTCTCCGCCTACCGGTCGGGCCTGGTGCGCAACCC
>JBJKRD010000501.1:0-4890 GCA_046704925.1 Opitutaceae bacterium
GGCTACAAGCATGTCCGCATCGAACCGCGGCCCGGCGGCGGGATCAACCACCGGGCGGCCAGTTCGGCCGCCAGATCGGGTTGATCCCAGACGGCGGCGGCGCGCGTCGGCCGCAGCCAGGAATAGCCCCAGCAGAGCAGCGCGACTCCGGCGATCCGCTTGGCTCGCGTGCGCATGAATGCAGAATTGGTGGTCCTCATGGATCCACCCGTGTTCGCCCCGGGCCGTATATCGGCACGGGTGCAGCTTCCTTGAGGCAGAAACCGGGGGCCCCATGGTCAAGACCCCGCCTTCGGGGCGCGCCCGGACAGCAAGCGCCGGATGCAACGCCCAATGTCCTCGAGCCGGTACGGCTTGGTGATGAATTCCTGCTGTCCCAGGGCTGCAAACTCGGCCCGGGCCTCCGCCGCCAGATTCCCGCTGAGCACGATGACTTTCAAGGCCGGCGAATGGCTCAGGGCCGTCTTCATGACCCCGAGGCCGTCGACCACCGGCAGATCGAAGTCCAGGAGCATGAGATCGAACGCCTCCGGGTGGTCCGCGAGGATATCGATCGCCTCGTGACCGTCGGCCGCGACCCGCACCCGGTAGCCCTTTCGCGCCAGGACCTCCTCCAACAGGCGCCCCAGACTCGTTTCGTCCTCCACCACCAGGATCGACTCGCTCCCCAAGGGGAATTCGCCGATGGCGGCCGATTGCTCCGGCGCGCCGGCCCGGATCTCGGTCAGCGGCAAATAGACGAAGAACCTGGCGCCCCGCCCCGGCGAGCTCCGCACTTCGATATGCCCGCCATGGCTGGAGACGATACCGTACACGACCGCCAGGCCCAGCCCCGTCCCGCCCGCCGCGTGCTTGGTGGTGTAGAACGGCTCGAAGATCCGGCTCTGCACCTCCGGGGGAATGCCGATCCCGGTGTCAGCCACCTCCAGACAGGCGTGGTCGCGGGCCGGGTCGGCGCCGAAACGCGCCAGCGCCCGCCCCGAGGTCCGGCGCAGCGCCAGGGTCAGCGTGCCGCCGCCCGGCATGGCATCGCGGGCGTTCACGCAGAGATTCATGATCACCTGCTGGAGCTGGTTCTGGTCCCCGCGCAGGTCGGGCAGCGATTCGTCCAGGTCCAGTTCGAAGGCGATGGTCCGCGGAAACGTCTCGCGGAAGAGCCGGGCCAGGTCCCGCACCAACTGCCCGAGGCTGACCGGCGCGAACCGGACCTCGGTCTTGCGACTCACCGCCATGATCTGGCGCACCAGGCCGCTGGCGCGATCCGCGGCCCCGTGAATCTCCCGCAGATACTTCCGCAGCGAGTCGTCGTTCCCGGTGACCTGGCTCAGGCAGATCTCGGTGTAGCCGGTGACAATCGCCAGCACGTTGTTGAAATCATGGGCGATGCCGCCGGCCAGCGTTCCCAGTCCCTCCATCTTCTGCGCCTGGCGGAGCTGGTCCTCGAGCAGCTTGCGTTCGGTGATGTCCTCCCGCAGGCACGCCACGTTGGTGACCTCCCCGCTCTCGTTGCGGATCAGGGACGCGTGCACCGACTCCCAGACGACCTTGCCTCCCGGCGTTTCCGTCGACACCTCGCCGTGCCAGGCCCCCGCGCTCCGCAGGGTGGTCCAGAACTGCCGGTAGCTTTCGTCGTTGCGATGGCCGCGACGCAGGGGATCGAGATCGCGGTCGAGGATGTTCTCGAGCGACAGCCCCGTCGCCTCGGTGAACTTCTTGTTCACGTACTGAATGCGGCCGTCCGGATCGGTGATCAGAATGGCCACCGGCGACTGTTCCACCGCGCATGACAGCCGGCGGAATTGCTCCTCCGCGAGGCGCTGCATCGTCACGTCGTTGCCGGTGGCCCGGAAGCCGACCAGACGGCCGTCGGGGCGGCGTTCGGCGCCCAGCACCCAGCTGATCCAGCGCCAACCCTGGGGAGTCCGCATCCGCACGTGACAGGCCGCCCGGTACGGCGCCCGCATGAGGGTGCCGACACCCGCCGACCAGGCCGCGCCATCGTCGGGATGCAGCAATGGGGCGATCTCAGCCCCGTGCCAGGAATGGGAGGCCTGTCCGAATTTGCGGGCAAACGCATGGCTGACCGCCAGGAACCTCCCGTGCAAGTCGCCCGCAAAGGCCACTTCGAAATTGTCCAGCCACGCCGCATCGTCGGTCACCCCGCTCCCGCCGCCGAGACTCAGGACGCACCATGGGTCCGGGCCGCCCTCGAGCACTTCGACCCGCGCCGTCACCGGCGCGCCCGGCGCCCCCCCCATGACCTCCACGAGCGTGTCGGCCGGGAGCGAGAGCCACCAGCGGCCGGGCGCCTGGTGTTTGGGGGTGGCCAGCCGCAGCACCTCGTCAACCGGCATGCCGGCGATCTGCGACGCCGGCCGGCCGATCATGGCCGCCGCCGGCGCGTTCAGCCGCACGATGCGGCCGTTCGCATCCACCAGCACCACGGCGGAATCGGCCGCGCCGGTCGGAGACGACGAATCGCGGGACGACGGACGCTGATCGCTGATCATGATGACGAAGGGCGCGGATTGCGCCCATCCACGGATCCATCGGCACACGCCGGCCGGTGGTTTAGCCCAATCCGCCTCCGGCCCGCTCAAACCAGGCCGCGCAGCAGGTCGGGCAGGCGTTCCAGGCTCCGCGAAATGGCCGCCCGCGCGAGCTGGGTCTCCCGCTCGCCGTCGCCAAAGAGGATCGCCCAGCCCGGCAGACGCAGCCAGTCGCTCTCGGTCACCGGTTCGACGGTCTCAAAGCCGCCGGGCAGGCCGGCGAACCGCACGAGATGGTCCGCCACCTGCACCGCGGCGGCAAAAAATGATGAAACCGGCGCCGCGTACGGGTTGTTGTGATAGGTCACGGCCCGGACGATTTCGGGCGCGACGCGGTGGCGTTCCAGGTAGTACCCCCCGATCTGCGCGTGGTCCCAGCCGATGAGCTCCCGCTCCAGCCGGCAGACCTGGGCGGTGTCCCGCGCCGGCGGCCCGATGATCCGTCCGGACTCCTCCGGAAACGCCTGCACAATGACCACCTTGCCGATGTTGTGGAGCAGGCCGATGATGTAGTCGGTATCATCGTCCACGAACATGTTGGTGTTCGAAAGCAGCTCGCGCGACATGATAGCGGTGCCGATGCTGTGCCGCCACATCTCCCGCCAGGGCAGTTTCGCGGCCTGGTGGATCTTTTCCAATTCCTCCAGCACCGGGGTGGCCATGGACAATTCCCGGATCTGGCGCAGACCCAGGTAAAACACCGCCTCCTCAATGCTGTTCACCTTCGCGCTCAATCCGTAGTACACCGAGTTCACCATCCGGAGCAGGCGGGCGGTGAGCGAGGGATCGCGCCGGATCACTTCGGCGATCTGGGAGCTGTAGCTGTGCTCCGAGCGGATCAGGTCCGCCAGCGCGTGGTTGACGCTCCGCAGGGACGCCAGTTTCGGGCAGGCGTCGATCCGGCGCTTGATTTCCAGCTCCGCGTAGGGGCCGACCCCTTTGTCTAGTGGCACCGTCGGCATGGCAGGACTGTGGGAAACCGGCTCACCGTCCTGCTTATCGGGCGAAGACCGCGGCGATTTAGGGGTTTTCCCGCCGGGGGCGAAAATCGGCACTGAAGTTCCGCCGGCTTCGTCCGATTTCCGAAAGGTCGCTTCATCGTGCCCACCGTGTCCCCTCCCCCCGCCGCCGCGCCCGCACCCGCCGTGGGCGCCCCCCGCCGCGTCCGGCTGTTCGGCTATTGTTCCTGGGCGGCGGGACTGCAGGACGCCCGGGAGTTCCTCGCGCACCCGGATCGCATCGACGTCGGCGCGCGCCTTTCGGACCCCCGCGACACCCGCCTGCGGCGGATGGCGCGGTTGGACTGCGACTGGCATGTGGAAACCGTCCGGGCCCTCGTCGGGCTGGCCGACCCGCGGATCACCTTTCTGCCGGCCCGTGTGCTCGGCGCCCCGGGTTTGTCCGAATTGGTGGCCCGGCGGCGGCCGCCGGATGAAGCGTGGTGGTTCATCCTGACCGGCCAGCAGCCGCAGGCGCTCGCCCGGGTCATCGGTCCGACCCTGCGGTTTCTGGCGCAGCAGGACGTGCGGACGCTGTATTACGCGTTCGACGAGGCCAGTCGCACCATGCCGGTCTTTCCGGAGCTGGCCCCGTACCTGTCGGTGCTCATTCACGATGAGGCGCCGCTGGATCCGGTCGCGCGGCGATGCCTGCGGCCGGAGTGCCGGACCCTCCATCGCAGCTGGGTGGCCAACCTCACGCCGTATGCGGCGCCGTTCCATTCCGCGGCGGAGGACAGGATCCTGTTTCTGGGCTCGGAGCTCGGCTATACCCCGCACCGGCGCCGCCAGGTGGAATTCCTGCGGGCCCGGTTCCGGGACCGGATGGTGGCCATCCATGACCACTCGGTGCCGGTGGCCGACCGCCTTGCGCTCGGTCGTTTCAAGGTCGGATTTTGCCCGGAGGGCCGGATGTTCACCACTCCCGGCATGAGCGCCACCCATACCGACCGGCCCTTCTGGTCCGGCTGCCTCGGGATGGTCCCGGTGGCGGAGAACTCGCGATCCGGCGGACGCCTCGAAGCCCTCCATGAGGCCCGATTGATCCGACGCTACCGACACGGGGACCTCGCGGATCTGGAGCGGGCCGTTGAAGCGGCACTGGCCACCCCGACCGAAGAGCGCCGCCGCATTTACGATCACTTCAACCGGCACGAAACCATCGGCAGCGTCGTGGCCTCGGCGATGGGCGAGGCCACCGGGTGCACCCCGGCCGCCGGCGCGCCGAATTCCGCCCCATGTCGCCCTCAAAACTCCAGCAACTGATTCTCCAGGCCGCCTCCCACCATCGTGCCGGCCGGCTGGACGAAGCGGAGTCCCTTTACCGTCGGGCCCGATCGACC
>JBJKRD010000502.1:0-12801 GCA_046704925.1 Opitutaceae bacterium
CGGCCGCATCAACCTCGCCACCGTCATGGGCGAGAAAGATCCCGGAGGCGTCGTCCCTGCGGCGCCGCCGCGGGCGCAGAACCCGGAGGCCGAGCCGGCCGCGCCGGCCGGGGTGAGCCTGGCAACCCTGCGGGTCGATCCGGCGCTGGCGGACCGGCGGCTGGCCGCCGTTTGGCAACGGGCCGCGGGCATGGCGATCGACGGCGTGGTGCTGGCGGCGCTTTCCCTGCTGGCCGGACCCTTGCTGGGCGTGGGCACCGGCCTGACCATCGCGGCGTTGGGCGGGCGCGAGGTGAGCGCCGCGCGGATCTGGGGCGTCTTCCGCTGGATATTGCGGGGCTTGGGCGCCGGGGTGATGGTGGCCTCGGCGTTCCTGATGCTCGGCCGGCCGCTGCTGCGCACCGCCGCGTTCAACGTGGACCGGGCCATGGTGCGCGAGGCCAAGGCCTCCGAAACGGCGCTGCCGCCGTCGCCCAGCTACGGACAGTTGCAGACCCGGGTGGAGAGTCTGACGGCCGAAAATCGGCGCCTGCGGGACAGCCTGCGCGGTTCCTCGTGGCTGCAGACGGTCGCCGATTTCAGCCGGACCTTCGGGCTGACGTTCGGCTGGGCCGGGGTGTATTTCACCCTGATCACCGCCTGGTGGCGCGGGCGCACGGTGGGCAAACTCCTGGTGGGCACGCGGGTGGTGCGGCTCGACGGCCGGCGGTTGACGGCGATGGACACGTTCACGCGATACGGGGGCTATGCCGCCGGGCTGGCCACCGGATTGATCGGATTCGCGCGCCTGCTGTGGGATCCCAACCGGCAGGCCATCGAGGACCGGATCGCCTGGACCGTGGTGCTGCGGAGGCGGTGAACCGGAGACACTGCGGCGAAATCCGGGGAGGACGCTGGCCGCGGCCCGGGTTCTGGCTATCCTGCACCTCGCGCGCGCTCGTCGCTCCGCGGGCCGGCCCGCCAACGAACGGTGCGGCCGCTTTCCGAATGAATACCGGCGAAACCATGGACGATCTGGAAGTCGAATCGCGGCCGGTGAGGGCCGTGCGTCTGACCTTCCTGGGCAGCCTGCTGTTCTGGCCGTTTTTCGTCTTTGGGAACATGACCATGCTGGGAGCGCCGGGAAAGACGACGGCCGCCGAGGTGAAACGGGACCTCCTGGTCTACGGCACCCTGGGTTACCCGCTCGCCGTCGCCCTGGGCTGGTACCTCTGCCGGCGCGGGGTGCGGCGGGGACGCGCGGACCTCCTGTGCCTGCTGCCGTGGCTGATTCCGACGATCGTCGCCTGCTACTGGCTGGGTTATTTCCTGTTCTAGTCGGGCCGGAAATGGTGGCGGTCGGGGCCGTTCAACGACCCCGATACGCCCGCTGCAGGCGCGCGATGTCGAGCTTCGTCATCTTCATCAGCGCCTGCATCGCCCGGGCCGATTTCGCGGGATCCCGGCCCCCCAACAGTTGGGGAAGAATGGCGGGCACCACCTGCCAGGAGACGCCGAATCGGTCCTTCAGCCAGCCGCACTGGCCCGGCCGGCCGCCGGCGGAGAGCTTCCGCCAGTAGTAGTCCACCTCTTTCTGGGTGCGGCAGTGCACGACGAAGGAGACGGCTTCGGTGAACTGAAAATGCGGGCCGCCGTTGAGGACGGTGAAAGGCTGCCCGTCCAGGTCGAAGGCCACGGTCAGCACGCTGCCTTTCGGCTGGCCCGACGCCCGGGAACTCGCGTCGTCGTAGCGCAGGATGTCCCGCACCTTGGAGCGGGGAAAGATCGAGACGTAATATCTGGCGGCCTTTTCGGCTTGATGGTCGAACCAGAGGAACGGAGTGACTTTGGGCATGGCTGGTATGGCGATTGCGGTTGACCGGCGGAGGCTGGCGCAAGGCCGGAATCAAACGGGAGTGGCGCGGGCGGCCAACAACGGAGCATACACCCGGCGGTAGGTCCAGGCCAGGTAGAGCGCCAGAGCATGGAAGAAGAGCGCCATGGGCAGACCGCCCGGCTGGAGAAAGAGGTGAAAGGCCACGCTGTTCACGAGGAACGGAAGATACAGTATCACCGCCAAGGGGACGAAGCGATTCACCACCAGCAGGAGGCCGACGAGCAATTGCGTCGTGCCGATCAGCGGCATCATATAGCCGGATTGCGCCAGGGCGCCGGCGAAGGCCGCCGCTCCCGCTGGCAACGGAGCCGACGGCGGCGGAATGAAATTCAGGAAGGCGTTGAGGCCAAAGACCGCCATCGGCACGCCCAACAGGTAGCGGGCGACGGCCGCCGCCACGCGCGTCCGGGATCGAGTGCCGGGTCCGGCGGTGTTATCAGAGGACGCGAGAGCATTCATGGCAGGGTGCGAAGCATTTGTTGGATTTCGGTCACCGGTTTGAGGGCGCAACTGGGGCGGGACGGCGTCGATGATGGATCGCCCGCCGGTGGGCGCGTGGGTGGCCCCGTTCGGCCGGACGCTGGGCGCGGGTAGGCGCCGGCTCGGTGGCAACGAGCACGACCAGGAGGGCGAGAACGATGACGGCGGGCAGCATGAGCGGAAAGACAATGACTCAACGATCAACCCGGACCGTTTCGGACAGGCCTCGGGATGCCGCGGCCGATCGGTCGCACAGCTCCTCCAAACGGGCGGAAATGCTCATCGCCAAATCCGCGGCATCGTGGCGCCCGCGGCGGTCGAGGGTGTAGGCGAGGTCGGCCAATTCGGTCCGCAGTCGGGCGATTTGCGCGACCAGGTCGGGATCGGGGCGGCTCATTTTGACATTCCGGGATTTGAGTTGCGTGCCTGACGGGATTCAGTGGGCGCCTGGCCCATTCACTCGACGAACGAAGCGGTTCGGGCAGGACATCGAATCAACCGGTCCCGCGCCATGTCCGCCCGGAGGCCCCTCGTTCGTTGGGGAGGTTGACAGCGAGATCAGAAAATAAATCCACCGAATCCACCCCATGGAAACTGAACCCAGCGCCTATTTGCTACTATTTCGCAACACCGGTCCTGAGAACTATCAGCACCTATCGTCCCAGGAGCGCCAGGAAGTCGTCACCCGCTGGAACGCGTGGTTCGACGGACTGGTGGCCCAAGGCAAGGCCGTCGAGGGCCAGCCATTGGAGCTCGAAACGCGCGTCGTCTCGGGGCCGGGCGGCGCCCGGATCGTCGACGGGCCCTTTCCCGAGGCGAAGGAGGCAATCGGAGGCTACGTCAAGCTGCTCGTCAGGAGCCTCGAGGAGGCCACGGAAATCGCGCGGCGTCATCCCGGTCTGAGCCACGGATTGGTCATCGAGATCCGCGAGCTGACCCCGGACTGCCATCTCGGGGTCAACACCCGCTCCAGCAGCTCCCGGCCTGCAACCGCGGGCAGTCGCTGAGGGCCGGAGCATGCGTCGGGTCGGCCAAAAACGGATTGGAATCCGCTGAGGTGCCGTCGACGAACCCGTGGCGGCATCGGCACGCAGCGGCATGAGGCGACGCGGCGATCATGAATTCAGGGAATGATGAGGAGCCCCTCCCGCCGGCCGAACCGGCACGGCTGGTGGAGCACTTCTTCCGCCATGAGGTCGGGCGATTGCACGGCGCCCTGATCCGCCGGTTTGGCGTGCAGCATCTGACGTTGGTCGAGGACGTGACGCAGGAGGCGCTGTTGCGGGCCCTGCGGGCGTGGTCCATGGGCGGCGTGCCGCCGAACCCGGCCGCCTGGATCACCCGCGTGGCGATCAACCTGGCGAACGATGCCCTCCGTCACGAGCGGATGGCGGCCGCCAAGGAGCCGGCCGTGACGGTGCACCAGGAGACGATTCGGTCGGCGCCGGCGGCGGCCGGGGGGACGGCGCATGAAATCCGCGACGACGCGCTGCGGTTGATGTTCGTGTGCTGTCATCCGGCGATTGCGCCCGACGCGCAGGTGATCCTGGCGCTGAAGATGCTGTGCGGCTTCAGCACGGGGGAGATCGCGCGGGCGTTCCTCAGCACCGAGGCGGCGATCGAAAAGCAGCTCACGCGCACCAAGCAGCGCATCCACGAGGCCGGCATCGGCTTCGAGATTCCGGAGGGCGAGGACCTCGCGCCCCGGCTGCAGGGGGTGCTGGCCACCCTGTACCTGCTGTTCAATGAGGGCTACAAAGCCTCCTCGGGCGACCGCCTGCTGCGGGAGGAGTTGTGCCGCGAGGCCATCCGGCTGGCCCTGCTGCTCGTGAGCCATCCGGCCGGCGACACGCCGCGGAGCCACGCCCTCCTCGCGCTCATGTTGCTGACCGCGGCGCGATTCCCGTCGCGCCTCGACGAACAGGGGGCGCTGCTGCGCCTGCACGATCAGGATCGGTCGAAATGGGATGCCGCCCTGATCGCCCGGGGCTTGCGCGAACTCGCGCACGCGGCGCGAGGCGACGAGCTGAGCGAATATCACCTGCTGGCGGGCATCGCGGCGATCCATTGCACCGCGCCCGATTTTGCGTCGACGGACTGGCGCCGGATTCTGCGCCACTACGACGAGTTGAGCCGGATCAAGCCGTCGCCGATCGTGGCCCTCAACCGGGCGGTGGCCGTGGCGCACGTGCACGGACCCGCGGCCGGACTCGCGGCCCTCGCGGCCATGCCGCGACGGGACCGGCTGGACGGTCATTACCTGTTGCACGCGGTGACCGGCGAGCTGCACTGGCGGCTGGGCGACAAGGTCGCGGCCGCCGGGAGCTTCCGCAGCGCGCTGCGGCTCGCCCAAGTCGGCCCCGAGCAGGCTTACCTCGCCAGGATGTTGGAACAGGCGGTGGGCAGCGCGCCCGGTGTGACCGGTCGGTCGTAGCGGTCCGGGCCGGCCGGCGCGGCCGCGGCGAATTCCGGGCTCACCTGCCGGTCGGAGAAACGGCGGGAGCGAGCGGCTCGTCCGACAGCGTGAACTGCACCACGCCGCTGCTGTTCGCCTGGGCCACCGAGAAGACGAACTGCAACGAGTCGGAGCGGGGCAGGACGGACGAAGTGAAGGACGTGCCCTCGTTTTGCCCGAGGAGCGTGCGCTCGCCGGGCGTTTCCCCTTCATAAACGTAGACCACCACCTCGACCGGGGAAGAGACCTGGTAGTAAAGCGGTTCATCCGGCGAGACCGTCACGTCTTGGGTGGCATTGACGTTCAGGTTTTGTGGACCGTAGCTGGAGCGGACCTGGGTGTTGCCGAGATGGATCTGGTAGGTGACCGGGTAGGTGACTCTCGGCAGCGAGGCGGTCGTGCACCCCGCCATGACCAGACCGAGCGTCGAAAGACCGAACGCCAGCAAGATTCTAGTTTTCATGGTTCTTGTATCTCCCGTGTGATGGCGTCGTGCCGGACGCCCGGCCCGGTTCCCGCCTGGCGGGCGTGCGTTCCTGTCGCCATTGACTGGCCGGGTTTGACCGGAATTGCGGGCGGCGGTTCGATTTTCTCCCGGCGGAGCGGTCGGGAAGCCGGCGGAAAGCGGGGGCGGTCGACCGGACGGTCCGGTATAATTCGCAATCTGGCGAACAAGCTCGACGAACGACGGTCCACCCTTGCCGGAAAGACGAAAATCACCGCCATGACTGGGAAATCCATCAAGACCCGAAATGCCGCTGCGGAGCCCAGCGCCCCGTTCGGCCCCGATCCCATGGAACTCCAGCCGTACCTCTTTTTCAACGGCCGCTGCGAGGAGGCGATCGCGTTCTACCGCCGCGCGCTGGGAGCCGAGGTCGTGCTGCTCATGCGGCACAAGGAAAGTCCGGAGCCTCCGCCACCCGGCACCCTGCCGCCCGATTCGGGCGACAAGATCATGCATGCGAACCTCCGGATCGGCGGAACGACGGTGCTGGTGTCCGACGGCCGTTGCCAGGGCCGCCCGAAGTTCGAGGGGTTTGCGCTTTCCCTCACGGTGCCGACGGCGGCCGATGCGGAACGGCGGTTTGCCGCCCTGGCCGAGGGCGGGCGGATCGAGATGCCGTTGACCAAGACCTTCTTTTCCCGGCGCTTCGGCATGGTGGCCGACCGCTTCGGGGTTTCCTGGATGGTTTATGTGGCGCCGGCGGCGTGAGGCGGGCGGGGTCCCGTGATCGCACCGGGAGACGCATCGGGTCGGCCGGTTGATTCTCAGCCGGTGGCGCGGGGCGCGGCCAGTTGACCGCGGACCGGCCGACTCCGCCTCACCAGACAAAGGGAAGCAATGCCTTGGTGCGGGCTTTGTACGCCGGGTAATCCCGGGGAAATTCCTGCGCCATGATTCCTTCTTCCTTCGGGATCCGCCGCAGAAAGGCGATGAGCGCGAGAACCGGCAGGAGCAGGCAGAGGGCGGATCCGGTCAGGGCCGTCCCGAGGAGAGCGGTGACGAGCCCGGTGTAGATCGGATGCCGGACCCACCCGTATGGGCCGGACGTGACCAGCTCATGACCGACCTTCAGGGAGGGCTGCGGGCTCCAGTTTCGCCCCAAATGCCGGCGGGCCCAGATGGCGAACGCCACGCCGAGAGCGCAAAGCACGGCGCCGGCATCGGAGATCGCGGGGTCCTGGCCCCTCGCCGCGAACGGGCTGAAGATACGATGGAAGACGGCGGGCCTGTAGGCGGCGATCCACAGCAACACGCCGAACAATGCCAGGCGCAGCAGGATCCCCTCTTGTCGACTCCCGCCCTTCCGGCTGGCTTCCTTTTTGACGTTGAGCGCGGCGACGGCCCAATAAGCCAGGTAGCCGAACCACGAGACGATGATCAGCCAATAAGTCCAGTGTATGGCCATCCCCGTCACGATGCCGGCAAGGTATCGACGACGCGCATCCTCGCAAATCCGGCGGCCGGCGCGCCGGGCCCGCACAATTGTTAGAGTGACGGCGCATTTGCGCGCGGTAATCGTCGGACGGACGGTGTCGACGGCCATCCGTCCGGGGCCCTCGTAATTCCCATGCGCAAGTCGTTTCTCTTCTCGCTCATTCCCGCGGTGATCGCCACCGCCGCGGCGGCGCCGGCCGTTGCCTCCAAGCTCGTGCTGACGCCGTTCAAGGCCTCGGGCATCTATGCCACGGGCGAGCGCGTCGGCTGGACCGTGACGCTCCCACCGGGTGAGAAGGCGCCCGCGGACGGCTTCACCTACACGCTCAAGCGCAACGACCTGGCCGTGATCAAATCGGGCTCGTTCGATCTGGCGGCGGGGCCGGCGACGGTGGAGACCGAGCTCACGGAGCCGGCGATGGTCTTCCTGACGGTGACGCCGACGGGCGCGCCCAAGGAGCGCAGCATTGCCGGCGCGGCGGTCGCGCCGCGGCAGTTGCAGCCGTCGGTGCCGCGGCCGCCGGACTTTGACGCTTTCTGGGCGGGCAAGCTCAAGCTGCTCGCCACCGTGCCGGTGAACGCCGTGGTGACCCCCGGCGAGAGCGGCCGCGCCGGCGTCGACTATGCGACCTTCCGCCTCGACAACGTCTTCGGGGCGCACGTCTATGGCCAGCTCGCCAAGCCGGCGCGGACGGGCCGGTTCCCGGCGCTGGTCATTCTCCAATGGGCGGGCGGACCCTATCCGTTGCAGCGGCCGTGGGTCACCGACCGCGCGGCGGACGGTTGGTTGGCGCTGAACGTCGAGCCGCACGACGTGCCCGGCGATCTGCCGGAGGCCTTCTACGCCGCGTTGCCGACCCTGATCAAGAACTACCAGACGATCTACAACGACGACCGCGACCGGAATTACTTCCTCCAGATGTACCTCGGCGACTGCCAGGCGCTGAAATACCTCCAGCGCCGGCCGGACTGGGATGGGCGGACGCTCGTGCTCATGGGGACCAGTATGGGAGGACAGCAGAGCCTGTGCGTCGCCGGCCTGGAGCCGCGGGTCACCGACGTGATCGTCGACGTGCCGGCGGGCTGTGACGCCGCGGCGGCGCTGCACGGCCGGGCGGAGGGCTATCCGTTTTGGGACACTGGCAATCCGCGGGTCGTCGCGACCGGGCTCTATTTCGATCCGGTCAATTTCGCCCCGAACATCCATGCGCGCTGCCTGGTGGCGATGGGATTTGTGGATCAGATCGCGCCGCCCGCGGGCATCTGGACGGCGTTCAACCTGATTCCCGGTCCGAAGGAGGCGGTGCCGATGGTCGACTCGCCCCACAACAATCTGGCGACGCCGGCGGAGCAGCGTCCGTACACCCGGCAATCGGCGGCGTGGCTGGCGGATTTGGCGCGGGGCCGGCAGCCGAAAGTGCGCTGACCGGTCGCCGGTCGGGTGCGGCCGGGCGCTCCGTCCAGTCCATGCCGTTGGACGGGGTGGCCAATACGAGTGGCGTTGACCACCGGCCTGCGCGTTGCATGGCGGGTCTGGAATCACGCAGCCGGGACGGCTGCGCCACGTGGCAGGGTGCCGTGGCCGCCGGCAGTTTCTGCCCGGGCTGGTGACCTGGCGCTTTGATCGCCGCCGCGCTTGGCAGCGGCCCCGCGGAGGCGTTACGGATGATGCATGCCGCCGCAATCCGTCACCGTTTACACCTACGCGAACTGCAGCACGTGCCGCGACGCCGTCAAATGGCTGCGCGCCCATGGCGTCGCCTTTGCAGAAAAGCCGATCTACACCGCGCCGCCGTCGGTGCCGGAGCTGCGGCGAATGCTGGCGTTTCAGGGGGGCCATGTGCGCCGGCTGTTCAACACCTCGGGCCAAGTCTATCGCGAACGGGGCCTGAGCGCGAAGCTGCCTTCGGTGAGCGAGACCGAGGCGCTGGAGCTGCTGGCCGGCAACGGACGCCTGGTCAAGCGACCGTTTGTGCTCGGGGACGAGTTCGGGCTGGTGGGCTTCGACGCGGCGGCGTGGTCCGCCGCGTTCGGTACCCGCGGTTCCAGCTCATCCGCGGCGTCGTGACGGAGCCCGCGGCGACGACGTGCCTCGTGTCGGTGCGACCGACCGTGTGCGTGGGTTTGACTTCCGCCGCCCCCCGCACCATCTAGGTTCAGCTTCCGGGGGGCGCCGCCGGATGCACGCCCGGCGCCCGCCGGCGAATTCTCCGAAGACCGCCGATCTTGATCTGCCCCATGGTAACGCACCGCGTACGGACCGCGATCGTTCTGCTTCCCGCGGTCCTGACGCTCTCGCTCCACCCGGCGCGCGCCGCCGTGCCGGACTACAAGCTGGGCGACGTCGCCACCGAGGACGTCATCACGCCCGTCCGCCTGACGGTGGTGAATCCCGAGGCGACGGAGGCGCTCAAGCGCCGGGTTTCGCTGCAGGTGCCGTTCGTGGTGCGCCACACGCCGCAGACGGCGGCGGAGGCGGAGGCCGCCCTGCGCCAGAGCGTGGCCGCGGCGCGGACCACCTTTCTGACCGCGCTGCGCCACGCGCTGGTGGGGCGGACGCCGACCATGGCGGACCTGAACACGCCGGCGTATGCGTCGGCGATCAAGCTGGCGGCGCGGGAATCGCCCAAGGACCTGCCGTTCGCCAAGCTGGCGCCCCTGTGGGTGCTCGGGGTGAGCGATACCGCCTTGGTCGAGAACCTGATCCAACCGCTGCGCGACGTGATGTCGCAGCCCATCGTCGCCAGCAAGACCGACAGCCCCTGGCCGGCGAACCAGCCGGTGTGGCTCGTATCGGTCAAGGGCGCCGACGGGACGCCGACCATCCGGGAGTTGGAGAACGCGGGGACCACCGTGTCCTCCGGAAAACTGATCAGCGTCTCCCGCGCCCGGCGGGTGGTGGAGACCTCCTTTCCCGAGGGGCAGGAACAGATGGGCCGGTTCGCCGCGTCCTTTGTCCGGCCCAACGCCTCCGCCGATCCCAAGCTGACCGAGGTCCTCCGCGCCCGGCGGATGGACGGCGTGACGGTAAGCGACACCTACGAGCCGGCGCAGATCATCGTGCGCAAGGGGCAGATCGTCGACCGGCGCGTGCTCGCCGCCCTGACGATGCTGCGGGAGAAGAGCATGATCGGCACGCTGCAGAACCGCCTGGAGCAGCAGCAATCCGTGGCCGCGGAGATCACGCGGCAGACGACGTGGATCGCCGGCGGGCTCGGTGCAGTTTTTCTGGCCCTGCTGCTGGTGTTCTGGCGCCTGCGCCGCCGCCTCGTCACCGCCCTGGTGCCGGTGTCCGCTAATCCGGAGCTGCCGGGAGCCGAACAGAAGGCGTTGCCCGGCGGTGCGGTCACCGAGGCGCAGTGGCGCAACCGGGCCCTGGTGGCCGAGCGCAAAGCGGAGCGGGCCCACGCCGCGATCCGCACCGGGGCGCTCGGCTGGATGCGGGAACGGATCTTCCAGACCTTGTTCCGCCAGCGGGCGGAGTTGCTTTCGGTGCAGCAGCGGGCCGAAGCCGAGATGCGGGAGCTGGAACGCCGGCTGGAAAAGTTGCACGCCCCGCTGCAGGAACGCATCCACGCCTACGAGCGGCGCATCGTGGAGCTGGAGCGGGAGCTGGCCGCGCGCGGCGAGGAGGACCGGGAGCTGATCGGGGCGCGCATCCAAATGGCCCGCCAGCAGTTGTCGGTCGAGCGCGGGCGCGGCGGGTACGCGGTGGATTAGGCGGGGCGGCGTCGGCGGAGGGCGGGACAAATGTCGCCCTGCCGGGGGCCGGGGTCGTAGACGGGTAGGGCGGGGTCGCCGAACCCCGCCGCCAGTCAAAGGGATGGCATTCCGCCATGCCGTTTTGCCACCAACCGGCCCCGAGAACACCTGGGGGCTGTCATTTCCCTGGTCGCAATCACTGCCGCGGAGGTCGCGTTCAAGCGATGGATTCTGACGATCAACCAGTCTGCCCTGGACGGATCGCGGCAGCGCCGACAAACGGCACGGTTCGGCGACCCCGCCCTACCGCCCGCGGGTCCGCCCGTGCGCCCGCATTCGGCCTCTATTTCGCGCCGGCGCGTGATGGCAACGCCTGCTCGTAGCACTCCAGCGCCTCGTCGTAGCGCTCCAGGCGGTTGCAGACCCGGCCCTTCGAGAGGTAGGCGATGGTCATCTTGGGGTCCGCCTTGAGCGCGAGGTCATAGCACGCGAGGGCGTCGAGATCCTTCTTCTGCTTCTCGAACGCGAGCCCCTTCCGCACCAGCGCGTCGGGATGGTTCGGATCGAGCTCCAGGATCTCGTCGTAGGCGGCGAGCGCTTCGTTGAGCCGGTTCCGATTGTACAGCGACCAACCCTTGCCCAGCAGGGCGTTGATCCGGGTGGACGGGTCGGCGGTGGGCGGCGGGTGGGCCACCTCGGCCTCCCGTACGGGCACCGCCGTCGCCGCCGGGAGCGGATGTTGCGCGGTGTGCTCGAGTTCGGCGATGCGTCCCTCGAGGCGGTCGATCACCGCCAGCAGCCGCTGGTTGGAGAGGGTCACGGCTTCGCCCGGGGCGGAGGAATTCTCCGCCAGCAGGCCGAAGCGGGAAGACGTCGCCAGCGACGGGCGCAGGTTGCCGACCTCCGCGATCCGGACAATCGCCCGCCACTGAAACAGCGTCGTGAGCAGCATGGCGAGCAGCCCGACGCCGCCGATGGCGGCCGCGAGCCAGAGCAGGGTCCGGTTGGCCCGCTGGGCGGCGGCCTGTTCCTGTTCGCGCTCCGCGGCCTGGCGCTGCGCGTCGGCCTGCCTCCGCTCGCGCTCCGTGGACAGTTCGGCGCGGATTCCGTCGAGCTTCTCGGTGAGGGCGGCGGCTTGGGCGCGGGCGGCCGCCGCACCCTCCCGGCGGCTGTCGACGATGGCCTGCTGCGCCACCTGCAACTGCTCGCGCAACTGCAGGTACGCTTTCAGCAGTTCGCCCTGGCCGAGGGCCTCGGGCCCCGCGGATTTGGACGCCGGGGCTTCGGCGGCGGGTTTGGCCGCGGCCGGGGCCTCAGGCGGGGTGGCCCCGGGTGCCGCTTGGGCCCGCAATCCGCCGGTGAGGACGGCGCAGGACCACAGGAGGGCACACAGCACGCCGAACCGGGAAAGCCTGACCATGTTCCGCATGAGGACCGTTGTGCGCAAGTTCAGGCGCCTCCGGACGCTTGTCAAGGCGGCGGGCACCGCGGTCCCGGGGGGGCGGCGCGCGGGGCCCGGAGGGAGGCGTTCGGAACGTTCAACGCGCGTACGGTCCGACGTCCGTGGCCAACAGGACGCGGGTCGTGGTGGTCCCGGCGTTCGGCTCGTCGGCGCCGCGCGATTTCTTCTCCGGCCGCGTTTGTCCGTCGAAGTCCACGGTGACTGAGGGGAACGATCCGACGGCCGATCCGAAGGCGGGGCTGCCGGCCTGCGGGCGCTTGATGCCGTCGGGCCCGGCGGCGAGCAACGGATCCGCCGTCGTGTAGCCGTCGGCCGGCAGGCCGCCGGGTCCCCCGGCCTGCCAAAGGAGGTTGCCGCTCCAGACGGCGCCGGCGTTGGGTCCCCGGATGTCCGCTGCCTCGCCGCCGCCCACGATCAGATTGTTGGCGAAAACCGTGTTGGTGGCGCCGAGCCCGCCGGACGAACGGCTGCTCATCTGGTAATGCGTGTCATTGTCGAGGAAGGTGTTGAACGCGATGATGCAGTTGTCCGGCCGGTCGTGGCTGCCCGACGGCTGGCCCGCCGCGTTCTCGACGTCGCCATTCCCGAGGTCGACGCCGATGTAATTTCGCTCGAAGTAATTGCTGTATACCTGGTGGCGGTCGCCGTAGAGGCGCAGGCCCTCGGTGTTGCGGAAATAGTTGCCGTAGATCAGGCAGTCGTTGCCGACCCGGATCGTGAGGTGCGACGTCGGACTGTCGAGAAACGTGTTGTTGCGAAAGGTCGTGCCCGAACAGCGGTCCGAAATCATGTCGTTCAGCCCGCGGCACCGCACAAACAGGTTGTGCTCCACCACGCCCGCGCTGGTGGACGCGCCGTGGGCGCTGAGGAGCCCGAAGCGGATCATT
>JBJKRD010000503.1:0-6453 GCA_046704925.1 Opitutaceae bacterium
GCGACCTCCCACTTCCATTGCTGGGAAACGGCCTGGAGGAAACCGTCGACGTCGCCTTTGTACTTCTGCAGCAGGTCGGCCGTGCTGGCGCAATACTGGCCCTGCTGCTGCAGGATCTCGTTCAGCGTCCGGTCGCCCACCCGGCCGGAGAGATTCTCGAGCAGCTTGGCATAACGTTTCTTGATGAATTGGGGGCGCCAATCCTCGGGTTTCGGAGGCTCGGGGGCCGGGGTGTCGGCCGACAGGGGCGCCTGCAGCAGGGCGCAGGCGCAGAAGCCGCTGGCGCAGCTTCGCAGGAATTCCTTGCGATTCATGGCAGGGATGGAGGTTGAAGCTGGAAGGAGAACCGCGGAAAGGAGTTTCCAAGCATAACGCCGCCGGCCATGCAATCCCTTCAAGAGCAGGCGGAAAAGGGGCGCCGCATCCACTCTCAGGTCGGCCCGGGTCGGCGGGGTGATCGTGCGGTCGGGCCTCCGGCCTGACTTCATCTATGCGGTTGCCTCGGGCGGGCCGGCGGAGTACGTGCTCGCCCGGCTGGACCGCATCGGGCGCGATTCAATGAACCGCTGGCCTCTTGCCCGGCGCGGCGCGCAGCCGAGGAAGCAGACAATCCATGGATAAGATCACAGCACCCCCGCGGAGTGTGTCCGCGTGGGAAGAAGAGATTCGGGCCCGCCAGAAGGAGGCACGCCGGGATCGGGTCACGGATCCTCCGCCCGGCGCGCACACCAGACGGCGTCTTACGAACGTCTGGCGCCCGGAGGGAGGCACCTGGCGGGCGATCGCGCGTCACGCGCAAGCGGTCTCCCGTGAGGAGCCCGGGCGTCGACCGGCGGCGCCCTGACCGGACGCACGGACGGCATGCCTCACGGGCCATGGCCTACCTCAAGACCGTTCTCACCTATCGGGTCCCCGGCGAAGCCGAGGTCGACCAATCGCTGCTCGAGGCGAATGGAATCACGGTGCATCTGATGAACGATCGGTCGCCGCCGAGCGACTTGGTGTACCCGCTGCCCATCGAACTGCAGGTGCCGGCGGAACAGATGGAAGCCGCCGTGGCCATCCTGCGGATGTACAATCCCGGGAGATTCGGCTCGGTGGATCGGGTGCGGCAGCTCGACCGTGAATTGCGGCGCGCCGTCGGGCGATTTGTTCTCGGCGGCATTCTGCCGGCGGTGGCGACCTGGTTCCTGGTCAACCGGTTGGTCCGACCGGGCGCGGTCGACTGGCGTTTCGGCGGGGCCGCGGTGGCCTGGCTCGCCGGCGGGCTGGCGGCGCTGCGTTGGTGGCGTGACTGAGGCGATGGTCCGGCGCCGCGACCAAATCGATCAGCGGGTGGTTACCCTTTCGGAGGAAGCA
This sequence comes from Opitutaceae bacterium, assembly GCA_046704925.1. GTDB lineage: Bacteria > Verrucomicrobiota > Verrucomicrobiia > Opitutales > Opitutaceae > Fen-1467. The sequence goes on from JBJKRD010000503.1 coordinate 1,360, forward strand.
CCCTTCGACTTCCGCCGGGGCCTACGGCCGACAGATGGGCGCGATCTGGACCTTGCGCGTGCCGGCCGCGCCCGGTGCCGAGTTCTCACGAGAACAGCCGGCCCGGAGGGCGGGTTCCACCAGGGGAAACGAGGACGTGGGCTACGGTTTCCCGGGCGTTGCCGCAGGTTTCGCCTCGGGCGCGGACGGTGTCGTCGTGGCCGGTTTCGTTTCCGGAGTGGCCTCGGCCTGCTTGGTCTCGGGCGGAGTGGCGGGGGCCGCCGCCGGCGGGTTGGCCGTGGCGGGTTTGGATTCGTTCTTCTGCTCGGGAGGCGGAATCGGCTCAAACAAGTCCGCCGGGGCCTTGGGCAGGCTGGTGAAGTTCCAATCGTAGACTTCGAAGGCGCGCTTCTTCATCATCGCGTTGATCGGGGCGGAGGCATCGGAACTGCTGACGAAGGCGTACACCGGCCCGGCGGGAATCGTCTTCTCGGCCGGTTTGGCGGGCGGGGCCGCCGGTTTGGCGTTTTGGGAATGGGTTCCAGGTTTGACTTCCGCCGGCTTCTGACCGCGGACCTCCGACTTCTGACCTTTGACCTCTGATTTCTCGCCGCCGGTCTCCGGCACCTTTTCCTCCGGCTTGCGGCCGAGTTCGATGCTGACCGTCTGGTGATCGAAAGTGGTCAGCTTGATGAGGCGAGCGTGCTGGCGGGCCGCCACCACGTCGGGATCGCCGGGGGCGGCGGTGTTCTCAAAACGGAGGGTGGTGAGGGTGCTCAGCAACGAGGAGATCTTGTCCTCGCTGACCCGCTGGCCCGCCGGAGTCTTCGCGGCGGTCCACGGATCGTCCTTCTTGGCGCGCGTCGCCACGACCGTCTCGCCGCCATCGAAGCCGAGCTCGATCCGCCCGATATCATCGGCCTTCAGGTCGACGAGTTGGGAATCGGCCCAGTTCTTGGCGTCCGAATCGAGGAAGACGCTGAGGTTCGCGAGGTAACCCTTGGCCTCGTCGTCATACTTGACAAACCGGCCGCCGCCCTCGGCCGCCTTGCCCAGCGTAAGCTTCCAGAGTTCCTTGCCGGCCCCGTCGAGCAGGCTGATCGTCGTGTCCTTGAAATCGAGCCGGGCGAGGCGTTCGGGGCGGCGGGTCACCAGGCGCTCGATTTTGGCGCCGGACAGGTCGTCGACGAAACGGCCGAGCTTGGAGAAATCCGCGGGCAGGTCGTAATAGGAGGAGTCGATCCAATTGCCGCCGCCCACTTTCTTCAGCAGCACCGTCTTGCCGTCTGATGTCAGCCGGACCCCGGCGGCCTGTTCCAGGGTCTGGGCGGCGACCAGGGGTTGATGGACCCGCGGATCCAGGGCGGCCGGCGCGGGCGGCCGCTGCAGGTACCAGGCGATCACGGAGAGAACGGCGAGAACGCCAACGGCGAGGGCGAGGGTCTTCAGTTTCATCGCGAAGAGAGCGGAAGGAAATGGGCGCTGGGCATCAGGCGGTGGGCACAAAACCGGAGTTCCAGCCGATCACCGGCTGCCGCCGGCCGGCCGGCCGTTTTTCGTCTCATGACTGCCGGCGGCGCCTCCAGTAGAACCACCCGCCGAACAGGCCGACGAGCAGGGGCGTGGAGAACAGGTTCAGGACGAGCAGGCGGTTCTCCAGCGCCTCGATGCCTTCGCGCAGAGTCTTCCGGATGTCGCGGCGTTCCGCGCGGAATTTCGCCTGTTCGACGCGGAGCTTCTCGATGGACTTGGCCATCTCGGGCGTGGCGACCAGCCGGCCGCTGTCATTCTTCCGGCCCTCCAGGCTGGTGAGCTGGCTTTGCACCTGGTCCAGCTCCTTTTCCAGGGCGTCGAGCTGCTGCTGGTATTTCTGCTGGGCCTTCACCTCCATGTCATGGACGACGACAAAGGGACGCAGCGAGGAGCCCTTGCCGCGGATGGAGATCAGGTCCGGCGACCCGGACAGGAAATCGAGGGAGTTGCTGGCAAACGCCAGGTTGTCGTCGAGCGGCTCCGCGGCCACCGTGCCGAGGATGTTGATCTTCCGCACGCTGTAGTCGTCCAGCAGCCAGTCGGTGTCGGCGACCAGCAGCAGGGTGGACTTGGTCGCGGATTGCTTGAGGTCGGGCGCGGCGGCCGGTCCCTTTTGGGCCGCCGGCGTGGCGCCCGGCTTGGTGGCATCGGCGGGCTTCGTCTCCGGCGGCCCGTCGGGAAAGGCGGTCGGGAACTTGCCCTCGATGAGCGCGGCGAGGATCTTTTTGCCCGAGGGCTTGAGGTCACGGCCGAGGTTTTCGGGGGGGGTCATGCTCAGCGCCATCGTCGGAATCACGCCGCTGGCGGCGGAGGATTCGATCAAGGGCGTCAGGGTCAGCTTCGAGGCCGGCCGGAGGGAAAAACTGCCGGCGTCGACCATGAGGATGGAGTCGAGCTGGCTCGTGGGCAGGGCGGTGGCGTTGAAGTTGGCGGCCGTCAGGTCCAGCCAGTCCGGCAGGCGGGCCACGTTGCCGGGCGACACCTGCACGGAGGCGGCGGTGTCGGGATCGCCGACGACATTTTGGGGGTCGTAGTCGATGCCCCAACCCTTGAATAGATCGGGCAGATCGCTGGAGACGTTCGGCGCCGAGCCGCCGTACATGGCCGCCTGGCCGCCGTGGCGGAGAAAGTAGCGCGAGGAGGGATCGACGGCGATGAAGACGGGCTTGCCGGACAGCAGGAACTGGTCGATGGCGTACGCCAGCTTCGGGGAGACTTGCTCGGGATGGATGATGGCGAGGACGTCCAAATCGGACGGCAGCTGGTCGGCGGTGGCCTCGACCGGGACGATGTCGTAGGTCTTCTGCCATTCGCTGATCACAAACTGGTTTTCGGGCATCTGGCCGCTCTGCATCGCCGCGTAGTTCATCTGACCCTGGAGCGGCAGGCTGGTCAGCAGGCCCAGCTTGCGGCGGTGGAGGAGCTGCACCTCGTAGAGCAGTTGGGAGATGTCGTATTCGAGGTACTGCTCGCGATCCATGGTGAAGGCCGGCAAGACCTTCTGCTGGTCGGCCTGGATCGCCACGAGACCGAGGTAAAACTTCTGGCTGCTGTCGGGCCCCATCTGCGGGGAGATGCCGGCGGCGGTCGCCTGGTCCTCCTCGGAGGTGTCGGGCTTGGGATCGATCACGTGCAGCGTGATCTTGCCGCGGGAGGCGCGCACGTACTGGCGGAGCATCTCCCGCACGCGGGCGGCGTAGTTCTTGAGCGCGATCGGCAGGGTCCGGTCGCTCCGGGAGAAGTAGAAATCGAGCTCGACGGGATCCTCGAGCTTGGCCAGCAGCGCCTTGCTGCCGGGCGAGAGGGTGTAGATTTTTTCCGCCGTCGCGTCGATGCGCGCGGGCACCGAGGAGGCCAGGTAGTTGACTAGCACCAGGCCGACAAAGAGCAGGACGATGGCGAGGAGTTTGGGACCGGATTTCATCGGGCGGCGAAGGCGGGACGGCGCTCAGCGCTCCAGCGCGAGCACGTTCAGGAACAGGCAGAACGAGGCGAGCGAAAGGAAGAACACGACGTCCTTGAGGTCGATGATGCCGCGGATGAAACCGTCGTAGTGCGTCTTGAAGCTGAAGTTCGTGATGACATCGACCAGCCAGGCCGGCAGGCGGAGGTAGCCGCCCAGGAAATCGGTGAACACGCTCCAGCCCAGCAGCACGAGGACGAAGCAGACGAACACGCTGATCACGAAACTGATGACCTGGTTCTTGGTGAAGGCGGAAGTGAGCGAGCAGATGCCAAGGTAGCCGCCGGCCAGCAGCATCGCGCCCAGGTAGCTGGCCACCAGCACGCCCCAGTCGGGGTGGCCGAGGTACGCCACGGTCAACACCATCGGGAAGCTCAGCAGGATGGCCAGGCAGAGGAACGCCCAGGCTGCGAGGAACTTGCCGAGCACGGCCTCCAGCGTCGTGACCGGGAGCGTGAAGAGCAGTTCGATCGTGCCGGAGCGCCGCTCCTCCGACCACAGCCGCATGCCCGCCGCCGGCACGAAGGCGATGAAGAGCCACGGCAGAAAGGCGAAATAGCTCTGGAGGCTGGCCACGTTGGCGTCAAAGAAGCCGCCGAGAAAGAAGGCGCAGCCCACGGAGGCCATGAGGAAGACGATCAGGAAGACATAGGCGACGGGGGAGCGGAAGTAGCCGAGGAACTCGCGTTTGACGATGGGCGGAATCTGGGACATGAGGCGAAGAGCGGGAGGGCGGAAAAGCGGAAGAGTGGGAAAGCGAGAATGCGGGAAACTGGGAAAGGGGATCGGTGAGGCGCGGGAATGGCGGCTCGGCGGCGGAGCGGCGGAATTGATTTCCGCTCTTTCGCGCCTTCCCGATTTTCAGGTGTCGCTCCGGGTCAGGCTGCGGAAGATTTCGTCGAGGCGGGCGCCGTCGTGCACGGCGCGCAGGTGGTCGGGCGCGTCGTCGACGACGACCCGGCCGCGTGAGATGATGATGATGCGCGTGCAGATGGCCTCCACCTCCTCAAGGATGTGGGTGGAGAGGATGACGGTCTTGGCCGCGGCCATCTGCTTGATGATGTTGCGCACCTCGTGCTTTTGGTTGGGATCGAGGCCGTCGGTCGGCTCGTCCAGCACCAGCACCGGCGGATCGTGGAGGAGGGCCTGGGCGAAGCCGACGCGCTGCTTGTAGCCCTTGGAGAGGGTTTCGATCGACTGCCGGCGCACCGGCGCGAGATGACAAAGCTGGATGACCCGGTCGACATGCCCCTGTTTCTCGCCGGGCGTGCGATAGCCGCGGGTCTCCGCGATGAAGGCGAGGAACTCGCCGACGGTCATCTCGGGATAGGCGGGGGCATTCTCCGGCAGGTAGCCGATCAGCCGCTTCACCGCCACCGGATCTTCGGCCACATCGTGGCCGTCGACGCGGGCGGTGCCGGCGGTCGGGCGCAAAAAACCCGTGATCATCTTCATCGTCGTCGACTTTCCGGCGCCGTTGGGGCCGAGGAAGCCGAGTATCTCGCCACGCTGGACCTTGAAGGAGACGCCATCCACCGCCCGGAGGGGGCCGTAATCTTTGACCAGGCCTTCGACTTCGATCATGAGAAAGATGAAAAGGGGAAAAAGTATCCCTAGAC
>JBJKRD010000504.1:0-6368 GCA_046704925.1 Opitutaceae bacterium
GGAACTGGCGGACGGGGTGCGGCGTGGCGATCGTTCCCTCCTGGCGCAGGCCATCACGGCGATCGAAAGCGACGCCCCGGCCCGCATGGACCGGGCGCAAGCCGTGCTCGCGCAGTTGCTGCCGCACACGGGCCGCTCGGTGCGCGTGGGCATCACCGGCGTGCCGGGTGCGGGCAAGAGCTCGCTGATCGAGGCCCTGGGCACCCGGCTGTGCCGCCAGGGCCGGAGGGTCGCGGTGTTGGCGGTCGATCCCAGCAGCAGCCTCAGCCGCGGCAGCATCCTCGGGGACAAGACCCGCATGGAGCAGCTGGCGCGTGAACCGGGCGCGTTCATCCGCCCGTCGCCGTCGGGCGGGGCCCTGGGCGGCGTGACCCGCAAGACCCGCGAGACGATCCTCGTCTGCGAGGCGGCCGGCTACGACGTCATCCTCGTGGAAACCGTCGGGGTGGGGCAGAGCGAGATCGCCGTGCGCGCGATGGTGGACTTCCTGATGCTGCTCACGATCACCGGGGGCGGCGACGACCTGCAGGGCATGAAGCGCGGCTCCCTGGAGCTCGCCGACGCCGTCTGCGTGACCAAGGCCGACGGCGCCAACCTGGAGCCGGCCCGGTTCACCCAGCACCTGCTGCAGGATTCGCTGCATTTCCTGGCCCCGCCGACGCCGGGCTGGCCGGCCCGGGTGAGCGCGTGCTCGGCGCGAACCGGCGAGGGCATCGCCGACTTGTGGCAGGCGGTGGAGGAATTTGTGCGGATCACGCAGGGCAACGGGGCCCTGGCCGCCCGGCGCCGCCAGCAGAATCTCGCGTGGGCCCAGGCCATGCTCGAGGCGGCCCTGCGCGACCGGTTCTTCGCCCACCCGGCGGTGGCGGCGCGGCGCGCGGCGTGGGAGCAGGCGATCCTCGACGGCCGGGTGCCGGTCACGGCCGCCGTGCGGGAGTTGCTGGCGCTGGACGGGAAATGACCGTCGCCGGGGCTTCGGGCCCGGTTCGGGTCAGGGCACGGCCACCACGGTGCAACCGGCCCGTTTTTCGACGTAGCTGGTGACGGGGCTCTTGGTGCGCCCGGCCGCGTGGTCGTGCCGACCCATGATGATGCAGTCGGCCGCGATCTCGCCGCCGTATTCGACGATCCGGCGGGCGGGCTCGCCCGCCCGCACGGCGGATGAGTCCTCATATCCCTCCTCGCGGAGGTAGCGCTCGAGGCGCTCCAACTTGTCGAGCGCGCCGGCTTCATCCTCCTGGCTGGCGGCGGCCGGCCGGTCGGGGGCCGCGTCGGGCGCCACATGCATGAGGACGAGCTGGCTGCGATTGCGCCGGGCGAGCATGGCGGCGCATTGGATGACCTCCGGCGTCTCCTCGGAGAAATCGATGGGAACGAGGATCGTGCTCATGCGAGCATGGTAGCAGTGCCGGGTGGATCTGGCTCCGCAGATTTTGCCAAAAAGCGTGCGCACGAAAACGGCCCCGCCGCCGGTTCGACCGGGCCGGCCCCGGGCGCCTGGCTTGGGACGGCCCGGGACGCCCCGGCCGGAGCCTGCCGCCGATTCGCACAGCAATAAACGCTCAACATTTCGCAAGGTGTGAGGAGCGGCAGGCGGACGGATGGCCTAGAATGCGCCCATGCTGCACTTGGGTTTTGGAGACTGGTCCTCGATGGTATCGCGAGTGCAGGCCGGTCGCAGAGATTTTCCGCCCGGGGCCAAACCGGGCGGTTGGTGAACACGAAAAGGAACCCCTATCGTGTTTCACGTGATTGAGGACTAAGTGCGCAGCTCCCCGCGGGAAACCGCGGGGAGCTTGCATTTACGGGCGGGAGAAACACTTATCGACCTGCGGGCGGCCGAAGCGCGGGGGAAAGGCGGACCGTGGACGGACGGGAAAGGGTCCGGCGGGCCGGGTGCCGCGGCCGGCCGCTTTAATTTCGTTTGCGCCGCGGGTCGATTTTGGCGGAAGGTGACGGTTGCGCACCGTCCATGTCGAACGACTCGCCATCTCCTCAATCACGCAGCAAGAATCTGGTCGAGCTCCTCAGGGCATCGCAGATCTGGCGCGAATTTGAAAAGGCCTACTCGGACGCCACCGGCCTGCCGTTGGGTTTGCGTCCGGTGGAGACGTTCCAGTTTCCGCTGGCCGGCAACCGCAACGAGAATCCGTTTTGCGCCCTGATCGCGCGGACGAACAAGTCGTGCGCCGCCTGCCTCCAGATGCAGGAGCGGATCACCGAGTCGGCGAAGCTCGAGGCACAGACCCTCCGCTGTTTTGCGGGATTGTGCGACACGGCCATCCCGGTGCGGGTGGGCGAGAATCTCATTGCGTTCCTGCAGACCGGACAGGTGTTGCTCCACAAACCGAGCCGCCAGGAATTCAAGCGGGTCACCCGGCAGTTGCTGGACTTTGGACGCGAGGTCGACATCAAGCGGCTGGAGGAGGCCTACTTTCAGACCCGGGTCATCTCCAAGCGCCAGTACGAATCGATCGTCCGGTTGCTGGGGATCTTCGCCCAGCACCTCGCGGCGCTGAGCAATCAGTTGATGGTGCGCGAAGAGAAGGCCGAGTCGCCGATGATCGTGCGGGCCCGCGGCTACATCGCCGACCACCAGGGCGAGGAACTGTCGCTCAAGGAGGTGGCGCACGCGGTCAACACCAGCGCCTTCTATTTCTGCAAGATGTTCAAGCAGGCGACGGGCCTGACGTTCACCGACTACCTGGCCCGGGTGCGCGTGGAGAAGGTCAAAAGTCTGCTGCTGAACCCGCACAAGCGGGTGAGCGAGGCGGCGTTCGAGGCCGGTTTCCAGTCGCTCTCGCAGTTCAACCGCGTCTTCAAGAAGATCGAAGGCATGTCGCCGAGCGACTACCGCGACAAGCTGCATCCGGCCCGCGCGGCGGCGGTGTAGTAGGCCGGTTCCGGCCGTCGGCGGGAGCTCAGGCCCGCGAAGCGCCCTGCCAGGGCAGGGGGCAGAGGGGCTTGGCGCCGTCGCCGGCGGCGTGCGCATTGGCCGGCGAATATTGGCAGACTTCGCAAAAGGCGTGGATCTCGCGGTGGGCGAGGAAGCGGAACGTGAGGAGCAGTTCGTCCACGCACGCCGTCGCGGCAACATCGTCGAGATGATGTTTGTTGCCGGGAATCGCCTGGGCGACGAAGGCCAGGGCGGCCTCGCCGGCGATGAAATAGTTGATCAGCGGGTTCAGGCGGCAGTGGCAACTGTGGCCGATGACCGGGGTGGCGGGCGGATGGTGCGAAAGCCACTGGTGGGCCGACTTGCTGCGAAAAAGCGAAAAAAGCTGCCGGATCGACTCGTCCATGAGGTAGATCAGGGCATCCGGATTCCCCAGGGGCGTCGTCGTGGGCGCGGCGCGCAGGAGGAGCTCCCACTTGCGCTTAATCTCCGCGCGGTGGTTCGAGAGCGCCTCCAGGTACGCTTTCTTCATCCGGCCATAGTGGCACTTTGGGCCCGGCGAGGCAGCGCACAGGTTGGCAAGTTTTGCGCATTTCTTGCAGGAACAGAATAAGTTCCGCTACCGGCGCCCCCCCAAGCCTCTCCCGCCCGCCGCCCCGGGGCGGCGGCGGCCGAACCGTCCCCGCCCGGCCGCCCGTCTAACCGGCGAAAAAGGCGGCCGCCTCGCGGATTACCGTGACCAGCCGGTCGACCTCCGCGGGAGTGTTGTAGAGGTAGAAGCTCGCCCGCGTGGTGGCGGTGACCCCGAGCTTGCGCCAGAGGGGTTGGGTGCAGTGGTGGCCGCCCCGCAAAGCGACGCCCGCCTGGTCGGCAAAGGTGACAACGTCGTGCGCGTGGGCCCCCGGCAGGGCGAAGCTCACCAAGCCGCCGCGTTCGCCCGGCGGGCCGAACAGGCGGATGCCCGGAACCTCCCGGAGGCGCGCATAAGCAGAACGCGCGAGTTCGCCGTCGTGGGCGGCGATGCGCGCCCGGCCCACGTGCTCGAGATAGTCCATGGCGACATGCAGCCCGATCGCGCCGGCGATGTCGGGCGTGCCGGCCTCGAACTTGTGCGGCACCTTGTTCCAAGTGCTCTCCTCGAAATGCACCGCGGCGATCATCTCGCCGCCGCCCTGAAACGGATCAAGCGATTCGAGCAGCTCGCTGCGGCCGTACAGGACGCCAATTCCGGTGGGGCCGGCCATCTTGTGGCCCGACAGCGCCAGAAAATCGCAGCCCAGCTCCCGGACGTCGATCGGCGCGTGGCCGGCGCTCTGGGCGGCGTCGACCACGCTCAGGACGCCGTGGCGGCGGGCGCGGGCGCACAGCTCGGCGACCGGGTTGATCGTGCCGAGGGAATTCGAGATGTGGGTGAAGGCGAACAGCTTGACGCCGTCGGCGAGGAGGCGGTCGAGGTCGCCGAGCTCGAGCCGGCCGTCGTCGCCGCTGACCGGCACGAAGCGGAGGCGCGCGCCGGTGCGCCGCGCCAGCAGCTGCCACGGCACGAGGTTGCTGTGGTGCTCCATCTCGGTGGCGAGGATGAGGTCACCCGGGCCGAGCCGCGGCGTGAGCGCATAGGCCAGGAGGTTGATGCCCTCGGTGGTCCCGCGGGTGAAGACGATCTCCTCGGGACGGGCGGCGTTGAGGAATTGGGCGGCGCGCGCCCGGGCGGCCTCGTAGGCCGTGGTGGCCCGGTAACTCAATTCATGGATGGCCCGGTGGACGTTCGCGTTGTCCTTTTCGTAGTAGCGGCTCAGCGCCGCGATGACGCTCCGCGGTTTCTGGGTCGTGGCGGCGTTGTCGAGATAAACCAACGGCCGGCCGTGGACCGTCTGGTCGAGAATGGGAAAATCCGCGCGCAGCGCGGCCCAGGCGGGGGCGTCAGCGGGCGGATTCATTCGGTCGTCGCAGGTTCGGTCTGCCCGTGCAGGGCGTGCAGCGCGGCGTGCCAGCCGAGCGTGGCGCACTTGATGCGGGCGGGATACTGGTGGACCCCGGCGAACGCCGAGAGGTCGAGATCGTCCTCGTCCAGGCGGCCCTGGGTCACGATCTCGTGGAAACGCCCGAAGAGCGCCTCGGCTTCCGCGATCGTGCGCCCCTTGAGACGCTGCGTCATCACCGAGGCGGACGCCTGGGAGATGGCGCAGCCCGCGCCGTCGAAGCTGATGTCGACGATGCGGTCGCCCTCGAGCCGGAGGTAGACCGTGATCTCGTCCCCGCAGACGGGGTTATTGCCGCCGGCGACGCGGTTGGCGGCCGGGAGCTTGCGGAAGTTCCGCGGACGGCGGTTGTGCTCCAGAATGACGGTCTGGTAGAGTTCGGTCAGGTCCATGAAAGGGCCGAACGTAAGGCGGTTTGCGGCCGACCGCTAGCGGTTTTTCGGCGGGGCGGCGGGCCGCCGCTCAGGGGAACAACCACTGCTGCTTCCAGGAGTCGTGCTCGCGGATGAAAAGCACCCGCTCGTGACGGCGGAACGGTTTGGCCTTCCAGAACTCGATCCGGTCGGGCACGACCCGGTAGCCCGACCAGAAGGGCGGACGCGGCACCGCGCCGACCGGGTGTCGCATCGCCACCCGGGCGCAGGCCTGTACGAGCTCGTAGTAGCCCCGCATCGGCCGCGATTGCTTCGACGCCCAGGCGCCGATCTGGCTCAGGCGGGGCCGCGTGGCAAAATAGGCATCGGCCTCGGCCGGGCTCACGGGCTCGACCCGGCCGCCGACGCGGACCTGGCGGCTCAGCGGATCCCAGTGAAAGCACAGCTCGGCGCGCGGATTGGCCAGGAGGTCGGTCGATTTGGCGCTCTCGAGATTGGTGTAGAAAACGAAGCCGCGCGCGTCGACGTGCTTGACCAGCACCATGCGCACCGACGGGCGGCCGCCGGGGTCGGCGGTGGCGAGGGCCGTCGCGGTGGGCTCCTGCAGGCCGCAGCGTTGGGCCTCGTCGAACCAGGCCAGGAACTGGACGATGGGATCGGTCATGAGGGGCCGGGGAGGGCGGCGGAAAAAGTAGCCGCGTCGGGGGAACGCGGCTACGAGAATCGAGGGGCGGAGGGAACCGGCGTCAGCCGCTGGTCACGGACTTGATGGCCGCGGGGCCGTCCCCGTTGCGGGGCGGCGGCTTCGGCACGGGCACCGCCGGCGCCGCCGGCGGGACCACCTGGGCGGTGGCCAGCTTCTGGTAGTACGCGAACCGCTTGCGGACCTCGGCCTGGGCCAGTTCGTCGAGCTCGTGCGACCGTTCCGGATTCTTTTTCTCCAGCATGCGGAAGCGGTTCTCCAGCTTCGTGTATTTGGTCAATTCCGCCTTCGGCGGCGGCGAATCCAGCAGGAGCGGATTCTCCCCGCGATCCGCGCGGCGCGGATCGTAGCGGAAAAGCGGCCAGTAGCCGGTCTCCACGGCGAGCTTCTGGTGCTCGATGCCATCGGTCATCGAA
>JBJKRD010000505.1:0-14248 GCA_046704925.1 Opitutaceae bacterium
CGACTGAGTCGAGGGGCGGTTGGGTGGCGCAGGCGTCACGCCTGCGTGTGTCGCTGGAACTCACGGTCCAACGCAGCCGGGACGGCTGCGCCAGGTGGGGTGGAGCCGACGGGCGGCCGGGTGGCGCAGGCCTCAGGCCTGCGTGGTTCGCTGGGACTCACGGTCCGACGCAGCCGGGACGGCTGCGCCACGTTGGGCTGACCGGTGCGCGCGCCGGGTCAGCCACCCTTGCCCGGGCTGGTGGGGGCGGCGGGGGGAGCGGTCGGAGTCGCGGCGCCGGCGGTCGGCGCAGCATTGCCCCGGAAGCTCTGGCGCAGGGCATCCATGATCTGCCGCTGGGTCGCCTGATCCTGCTGCATCTGCTGCAGGGTCTGCAACTGGTCGCCGGTCAGCACGCTGGTCGCCTGGGTCACCGCATTCCCGGTGATGGTCGGCCCGGTGACATTGGCACCGAACATGCCGCCGAGGCCGCCCATGGCCGCAAACATCCCCCCGCGGAACCCGTTGCCCCCGTCATTGGAGGCCCCGTTCTGGGCAAGAATCTGGGTCAATTGCTCTGCCTGATAATCCTGGAGGGGCTGGACTCCGGCCGCCGCCAGGCGCGTCTGAAGCTCGCTGACCTGGTTTCGTTGCGGCTGGGTCTGCAGGTAGTTGGTGTATTGGGAGTATCCGTCGGGACCGAGGAGCGACTGGATCTGACTGTCGATCTGGCTGTTTGCCTGCTGCATCAGGGCGCCGATTTGATCCCGTCCCGAGATCCCTTGGGAGCGCGCCGCCGCCAGCACATCCATCAGGGACATCTGTCGCTCCACCAGCAGGCTATCGAGTTTGTCCTGTTGATCCGGCGTCAGGTTGAGATTTTTGAACAGGCCCGCATAGGCGATCTTGATCCGGTCCTTTTGCTGCTGGGTCCAGAGCTTGTTAAAGTTCGGGTTATCAAGCAATACCGACAGATTGTTAAGGCCGCCGCGACGTCCAAATCCGCCGGGCCCGGGGCGACGGCGCGGTCCGCCGTTGTCATCCGCAGCCGGGTCGTCTTGCGCGGTAACTTCCGACCCATTCCTTCTTGCCCGGAGGCTGGCGACCTCGGCTTCGAGTTCGTTCTTCCGCTTCTCCAAATCCCAAAGCCGCTTTTGCAGGTCGGTCCGAGCGTTGTCATCCAAGCTGGCCGCCCGCAGCTTGATGAGCTGCTGATACTGGACCCAGGCGAGCAATCCGCCGGCCACGGTGGTCAGCGCAAAGAGCGCAATCAGGCAGTTCTTTGTCCGGGAGGAAGCCATCACCGGAAAGACGCTTCCGGCCCGGGGGAGTTACCAAGGCCGGTCCGGGGGCGGTCAGCGGGGTGGAAACTCGAATTCCGCCTTGGCTTGGCTGGCGGACAGGACCAGGTAGGCCTTGAACGGGGCGCCGCGCTTGGAAATAAATCCGTCGATCAGTTCGGTCCGCCCCGTATCGAGCAGCCGGCGCACCTCGTCCACCGGGATATCCTTCTGGCAGAGCTGCCGCTTGAGGTTGAATACGACCCGTCCGTCCGGTCCGCCTTTGCGTACATAATAGGCGTCGCCGGTCTGCAGGATCTCCCCGTCCAGCAGTTGGCTTTTGCCGATGACGGTGGCTTGCGAGAGATCCGGCGGCGTCCGGGCTTTGCGGGCGATCGGTTTGCCGTCGGCGCCGATCTTCGGCGCCCGCGGTGGAAACTCCCAGACGACCCGGCCGTCCTGACGTTTCAGATAGGCGTCGAAGGGCCGGCCCTTCTTGGAGATGAACCCCTGAATCAGGTCGGTTTTGCCTTCGGCGACGAGCTTGACCGCCTGATCCTGCGCCAAGGGCTTCCGACACAGAATGCGGCCGACCCGGAAGGTCTGCTTCCAACCGGTGCCTTGCTTCTCGCGCAAAAGGTAGTTGTTGCCGGCCTCGCACAATTCCGCGCCGCTGCGCGGATCCGTCCAGAACGGAGTCAGGGACGACAGGTCGGTCTCCTCCCCGAAGTCGAGTTTCGTCGCCCATTTGCCGGTCTCCTCGTCCTTGACCAGGCGCACCGAGGCGGCGAAATGCCGGTGGGTTTTCGCCGAAACGAAACCATCCAGCGGGCCGACGACGCCGTGGGCGACCAGCTCCCGCACCTCCGCCTCCTGAAGCTTCCGGCCGGAGATGATCTTGTAGACCATGAATTCGCCGTCCTGGCTTTTGTAGCCGCGCAGGGTCTCGCGCAGGGGCCGATGGTCGGTGGGCGAGGGGATGTCGGTGACGCGCGCCGCCGACTCGTCCTCCTCGAAATTCTTGACGCGATCCACGAGGCCGCGGGTGGCGTCGATGATCTCGCTCATGAACTCCGGCCGCGAGAACCGGCCATGCTCGATCTGGTGCAGCTTGTATTCCCATTCGCCGGACATGTCGGGCTTGGTCAGCCCCTCGGCTTGCACGGCGGCGAGGAACTGCAGCAGCGACTCGGCCTTGGGGGTCGGGACGAGTTCGCGGTGCTGTCGCTCCAGGTATTTCTGGTAAACCAGCCCCTCGATGATTTCCGCGCGCGTGGCGGGCGTGCCCAGCCCCCGCTCCTTCATGGCCTCCGCCAGTTCGTCGTCGTCGACCAGCCGTCCCGCGCCTTCCATCGCGGAGAGCAGCGTGGCCTCGGTGTAGCGCGGCGGCGGCTTCGTGGTCTCGCTGTGCAGCGTGGCCGAGAGCGTCCGGGCCCGGGGCGGCTGACCGTCGGCGGGATCCAGGGCCGGGAGCGCCCGGGCGTCGGGCGACTCGTCCACGGAGGTCTTGCCGTAGACCGCCAGCCAGCCCGGGGAAGTCAGCACCTTGCCCTCGGTCTTGAAGTCGTGGCCGGCCACCGTGCTCAGGCGGGTGGTGACGTCGAATTCCGCCGGCGGATAAAACGCCGCGACGAAACGCCGCGCGATCATGTCGAAGATCTTGGCCTCCATCTCGTCGAGGTGTTTGGCCTCGTGGGCGGTGGGGATGATGGCGAAATGGTCGGAGACCTGGGCGTTGTTGAAGATGCGGCGGTTGGGTCTGACCCAGTCTTCCGCCAGGACCTTCTGCGCGAACGGCGCCAGGGCCCCGCGCAGATTGGCCAGGGTCTGCTTCACCGTCGCCGGGTAATCCTCCGGGAGCGCCCGCGAGTCGGTGCGCGGGTAGGTGATCATCTTGTGCCGCTCGTAGAGCGCCTGCGCGAGCTGGAGCGTCCGCCGGGCCGGCAGCCCGAACCGGTTGTTGGCCTCCCGTTGCAGCGTCGTGAGGTCGTACAGCCGCGGCGCGATCTGGGTGGCGGATTTCCGCTCCTCGGTGACGGCGGCGGGCGGCTGCCCCTGGCAGGCGGCCAGCACGGCCTCGGCCGCGGCCTGATCCCAGACGCGGTCGGCGCGGTCCTGGTCGTCGCCGTCCGACCGTTTGAAATTCGGGCGCTGGTAAACCCCCTCGTACGTTCCCCGGGTGATCTCGAAAGTGGCGGTGATGCGCCAATAGGGGCGGGAGCGGAAGTTGCGGATCTCCAGTTCCCGGCCGAAGGCGATCGCCAGCGTCGGCGTCTGCACGCGGCCCACCGAGGCGACGTTCCCGGCGCGGGAACCGAACATGCGCTTGGTGAGGGCCCGCGTGCCGTTGATGCCGATGAGCCAGTCGCTCTCGGAACGGCACCGCGCCGCATCGGCCAGGGGCACCATCTGCGCGCCGTCGCGCAGCCGGCGAAACGCGTCGCGGATGCCCTCGGTGGTCATCGTCTGCATCCACGCGCGCTGGACCGGCAGCTTGGATTTGGTGAAATCGTAGATGTAGGTGAAGATGAGCTCCCCCTCCCGGCCGGCGTCGCAGGCGTTGATGACGGCGGCGACATCTTTCCGCGCCAGCAGCTTTTTCAGTTCCGTCAGCCGGCCCTTGGACCCCTCGACGGGCTTGAGGCCGAACTTCTTCGGGATGATCGGCAGGGGTTCCAGGCGCCAGAAGCCGTAGAGCTTCTTGTCGATGTCCTCGGGCATCTCCAGTTCCACGAGGTGGCCGACGGCGGAGGTCACGACGTATTGGTCGTTCTCGAAGTGATCGCCCTTCTTGGCGAAACGGCCGAGCGCCCGCGCAATGTCGTGGGCGACGGAAGGTTTCTCGGCAATGATGAGCGACTTCATGGGGCGGAACGGGTTAGCCACCCCGCAGCCGATTTCAAGCCCTTCTTTGGAAAATCGTATTTCCGCGAGCCGCGCGCGGGCGCGCCCGCGTACGCGCCTACGCGCGCGAGGGCCGGGGCGGCGGGAGCGGGGCGGGGCGCAACCGCCGGCGGACGCCGAACGCGGATCAAGCGGGGGCCAGCCTGGGCGTCTCGGCGAGGGCGCTGTCGAGCGCCTTCAGCAGCGCGGCAATGCTCTCGTCGGTTTCGTCGCCCATGTTGGAGATGCGGAAGGTCTTCCCCTTGAGCTTGCCGTATCCGCCGTCGATCACCAGGCCGTGCTTGGCCTTGAGGACCTTGATGAGGGCGGGCAGGTCGATGCCCTGGGTGTTGACAAAGCAATTGAGCGTCACCGACCCGTAGCCCTCTTTCGGGAAGAGCTTGAAGCCCTTGGCGAAGGCCCACGTGCGCACCGCCTGGTTGAGCCGGGCGTGGCGGGCATACCGCTGGTCCGCCCCTTCGGCGCGGATGTCCTCGAGCTTCGACTTGAGGCCGTAGATGTGCGGGATGCACGGCGTGCTCGGCGTCATCCCTTTCTCGTGGTTGGCCTGAAATTCGAGGAGGTCGAGGTAATAGCCGCGGTCGGGCACGGTGGCGGCGCGCTCCCGCGCCCGCTGGGAAACCGCGCACAGCGACAGGCCCGGCGGCAGGGCCAGGGCCTTCTGCGAGCCGGTGATCATGACGTCGATGCCCAGCTCGTCCTTCTTGATCGCGAGGGCGCTGAACGAGCTCACGGTGTCGACAATCGAGATGACCTCGGGAAATTCGCGCACCACCGCCATCACCGCGGCCAGGTCGGTCATGCAGCCGCAGGAGGTCTCGTTGTGGATGACGGTGACGGCATCGTACTGGCCGGTGGCCAGCTCGCGACGCACCGCCGCCGGGTCGACGGGCTGGCCCCATTCGAACTTGAGCGCGCCGGTCGGCTTGCCGCACCGGTTGCCCACGTCGTTCCACTTGTCCGCGAAGGCGCCGTTCATGCAGTTGAGCACCTTCTTTTTGACCACGTTGCGGACGGCGGCCTCCATCATGCCCCAGGCGCTGCTGGTGCTGAGGTAGACGGGATCCCGGGTGTAGAAAAGGGCCTGCAGGTCCGGCTGCAGGGACTGGTACAGGGCCACGAAATCCGAGCTGCGATGCCCGATCATCGGCTGGGCCATTGCCCGCAGCGTTTTTTCCGACACGGCCACCGGGCCGGGAATATAGAGTCTGTAGCTCATGGAGGGAGGGTTGAAGCCGGAGTAACGATGACGAAAGCCGCCGGCCGGCAAAGTCCGGGCGTCGCTGTACCGGACCGCCGGCTCAGCCAGTGTGCCGGGACGGGGTCTGCTTGACAATCTTCCGGTTGCCATCGCCGAGCACGAGCACGCGCGGCTGCCAGTCGGCGGCTTCGCGCTCGTCGACGAAGGCAAACGCCATGATGGTCACCAGATCGCCCGGCTTGCCCAGGTAGGCGGTCGCCCCGTTGAGGCTGATCGTCTTCGATCCCGCGGGCGCGGCGATGGCGTAGGTTTCGAACCGGGCGCCATTGTTCATGTTGCCGACCAGGATCCGCTCGTAGGGCCGCAGGCCCACCCCGGCCATCAGCTCGGCGTCGATCGCGAGACTGCCCTCGTAATTGAGGCTGAGGTCGGTCACCTCCGCGCGATGGATCTTGGACTTAAGCAGATTGAGTTGCATGACACGGTGCGTACGGTAGGAAAGCTTAACCAAGCGAAACGACGCCGGGCGCGTCAATCATCAAACCATCACGTTGTTGCATGCTGTTTTGGCTGAAGAAAAAGTACTACGCGTTTGAGCAGTACACGATCGACGTGATCTTTGGTCGCCGGACCGACGTGGGCGCCGGCCTCTACGCCGCCTTCCTTCAGGGGGTGTCCTACGTCTTCAACGGAGCGGTGCAACTGCGGATGTGGCTCTACCGCCAGCGGCTGCTGCACGACCAGCCGTTGGGCTGCCTCGTGGTCGTGGTCGGCAACCTGACCGTCGGCGGCACCGGCAAGACCCCGGTGGTGGAGAAGTTTGCCCGGGCGCTGGCCGACCGGGGCCGCAAGGTCGCCATCCTCAGCCGGGGTTACAAGAGCAAGCGGCCGCGCTTCTGGCGCCGGGGCTGGAACGCCCTTTCCCACGTCGACGAGCCGCCGCCGCGGGTGGTGAGCGACGGCGCCCGGGTGCTGCTCGACTCGGAGGAGGCCGGGGACGAGCCCTACATGCTGGCGCGCAACCTCCCGGGGGTGGTCGTGCTGGTCGACAAGAACCGCGTCAAATCCGGCGCCTACGCGATCCGCCGGTTTGGCTGCGACACCCTGGTGTTGGACGACGGTTTTCAGTACCTGCCGCTCAAGGGCCGGCTCAACCTGCTGCTGGTCGACACCTCCAACCCGTTCGGCAACGGGCGCCTGCTGCCGCGCGGCGTGCTCCGCGAGCCGATCAAGCACCTCCGCCGCGCCTCCTACGTCTTTCTCACCAAGTCCAACGGCCGGCGCGACCCCGAGCTGGAGGCGCTGATCCAGCGGTACAACCCGGGCGTCGACGTGATCGAGTGCGCCCATCGCCCGCAGTTTCTCCAGCGGGTGGGCGCGGCCGAACGCCAGCCGCTGACGTTCCTGCGCGACAAGCGGGCGGGGGCGTTCAGCGGCATCGCCACGCCGGAGAGCTTCGAGCACTTCCTCCGGGAGCTGGGCGCGCACCTGCTCTACACCAAACGGTTCCTCGATCACTACCGGTTCACCCCGGACGACCTGAATCTCCTCTTCGGCCAGGCGAAGGCCGCCGGCCTGGAATTTCTGGTCACCACCGAGAAGGATGCGGTGCGGATCGACGAACGCCTCGAGTTTCCGCTGCCGCTCTATTACCTGCGCCTGGAGATCGAAATCATCCGCGGAGCCGCGGACTTCCAGGAAGCGGTCTCGCGGATCTGTTTCCCGGAAACGGGCAGCCGGGCGCCGATTCCGACGGGCACGTAACGGCGGCCGGCGCGGACGCCTTTGCGCTTGCGACGGATTTGCGGGCCGGCTCTGAATGGCCGCATGATTATTGATCCCCGCATGAACCGGCTGGCCGAGGGGCTCACCGGCTTTTCGACCAGCCTGCAAAAAGGCGAGCGCGTGCTCATCGACGCGTTCGACGAGCCCGAGGAGATGGTGGTGGCCCTGATCCGCGCGGCGCGCGCCCGCGGCGCCGAGCCGTTCGCGACCTTCCACCACGCCCGCGTGACGCGGGAATTGATGTTCGGCGCCAGCGAGTCGCAGTACGCGCCGCACGCCGCGGTCGAGCTGGCGCGGATGCGGAAGATGCACGCCTACATCGCGCTCCGCGGCTCCGGCAACATCTTCGAGGCCTCCGATGTACCCACCGACGCGGTGAAGCGGGTTTCCCGCCTGATGAAACCGGTGCTGGACCAGCGCGTGAACCACACGAAATGGGTCGTGCTGCGCTGGCCGACGTCCGCCATGGCCCAGCAGGCCGGCCTGAGCACGGAGGCCTTTGAAGACTTCTTCTTCCGCGTCTGCACCCTGGACTACCGCCGGATGCAGCCGGGGATGAAGGCGCTGGGCGACCTGATGCGGCGCACCGACCGGGTGCACCTGAAGGGCCCCGGGACCGACCTGCGCTTCTCGATCAAGGGCATCGGCGCCGAGGAGTGCGGCGGCACCAAGAACATCCCCGACGGCGAGGTGTTTTCCTGCCCGGTGAAGGACAGTGTCGAGGGCGTGATCCAGTACAACGCGCCGACCGTCTACCTCGGGACCTCGTTCGACAACATCCGCCTGGGGTTCAAGCAGGGCCGGATTGTCGAGGCGACCGGCAACAACACCCGGCGTCTGAACGAGATCCTGGACAGCGACCCGGGCGCGCGTTACGTCGGCGAATTCGCGCTCGGCTTCAACCCGCACATCCTGCAGCCGATGCGGGACATTCTCTTCGACGAAAAGATCGCGGGCTCGTTCCACTTCACCCCCGGCCAGGCTTACGATCATCCGGGCAACGGCAACAAGTCGCAGGTGCACTGGGACATGGTCTGCATCCAGCGGCCCGAATACGGCGGCGGCGAAATCTGGTTCGACGGCAAGCTCGTGCGCAAGGACGGCCTGTTCGTGCCGAAACCGCTGCAAAAGCTGAATCCGGATTACCTGCTGGGCCAACGGTAGCGGCGCCGGCGCCGTTCGGGCCTCGCGCGGGTCCGAGCGGCTGCCGCCTCCGAAAATGTCAGCCGATCCCGCCTTGGGCGCCTTCGTCCGGGCGCTGCCGAAGACCGAGACCCACCTGCACCTCGAGGGGGCGCTGCCGCTGGCGCTGCTGCGCCGCGTCCGTCCGGAGATGAGCGGTCCGCCGGCGTCGTGGGCGCCGCACTTCAAATTCCGCGATTTCGCCCACTTCGAGGGCGAGCTGATCGACATGGCGTTCGCCTGGTTCAAGACGCCGGAGCGCTACCACGAGGCGGCGCGGGCGATTTTCGCGCGGCACCTCGCGCAGAACGTCCGCTACGTCGAGACCAGCTTCGCCTCGGGACTGCTCGAGTTCGGCGGCCTGGACGGTCGGGAGGTCCTGGCCGCGATCCGGGAGGCGGTGCCGCCGGGCCTCGAGGTCCGCGTGTTCCTCGGCATCCATCACAACGGCGCGGGCCCGGCGCTGAAGCCGGTGCTGGCGGACGCCCTGGCCTGGCGGGAACTGGCGGGCGTGGACCTGCATGGGGTCGAAAGCCTGCCGCTGGAGCCGTGGACGGCCGAGTACTGGGCGGCGGCGCGGGCTGCGGGCAAATACACCAAGGCGCACGCCGGCGAATTCATGGGCGGGGATTTCGTCCGGCGGGTGCTGGACGAACTCCAGCCGCAGCGGATCGAGCACGGCGTGCGCGCGATCGAGGATCCCGCCGTCGTGGACGAAATCAAGCGGCGCGGGGTTGGACTGGATGTCTGTCCGATCAGCAATCACAAGCTCATGCCCGGCGTGACCCTGGCCACGCATCCCATCCGCGAGCTCTACGACGCCGGGGTCACGGTGACCGTCAGCACCGACGATCCGATCTCCTTCGGGAACTCGCTGACGGACGAGTATGTGGGGCTGGCGCGGGAGCGGGGCTTCACCCGGACGGAGCTGGCGCAACTGGCGCGGAACGGTTTCGCGGTCGCGTTGCTGCCCGAGGTCGCGAGGCGGCGGGCGCTGGCGGAGATCGACGCCCTGGCGGACGGTTGATGCGGGCCGGCGTGCCGCCTCCCGGGCGACCTGCACCCGGGGCGGACGTGGAGCCCGGTTCCTTTGTCGTTCGCGAATCCGCGGGCCGCGGGTGCGCGGACAAGGCGCTGGCCGGGGTGTATCCGGAGCCCAGCCGGGCAGCCCCGCCGCGCGCATTCACCGTGGCTTCGCCCCGTCGACGGGTCGTCGGGCGGTGTCGGACGGCTCGAAAGGTCGACAAGCCTACATCACTCCCAGACCGCCGCGTGGCGGCGTGATGGTGATGCGCTCCACCTCGCTGCCGACCGGGGAGAGGACATGAAGCTTGTCGTCCGCACCGACTTGCCAGCAGGCGGATATCTGGGCCGGCGGTAGCTGCACTTCGCTTGGAAAGACACGCATTCCATATTCCAACTGTGCGCCGGTTTTCTCGCCGTCGATGTAGATCATGGCCTGCGAGTATTTTTGGCCGCTCACATGCTCCGAACATGCGTAATACAGATGTTTGCTGTCGGGGCTGAAAACGATGTGGTTGTCTGGGTCATTAGGGTTCCCAGGAATCTGGCTAAATACACCATCAATGACGTCGCCCTTCGTGAGGCACTGGATTCGCCTGGTGGAGGTGTTGTACAGGAACATCCCCCAATATTGGGATTGGGGCCCGTACACGCCCGCCACCGCCACTTCACTCCCGTCGGGGCTGAATTGACAGGGCATTTCAGTCATACCGCTGACCGGTAGACTCTGGCCGTCGACGACGAGTCCTTGGCCGTGAATCATCCAATGCGATCCGTCGCGGTCGAAGGCGAAGCTGCCTGAGAATCCCCCGTGGGCCGTGGAGACAGGCTTGCCGTCGATGTAGAGGACCTGGCCGGAATCATCTGCCTTTTCTCCGATGACGGCGACATGGTGCCCCTCGGCCGAAAAGTAGATTTGCCCCGCGCCTGCGAACCCCGGATCGTATTCGTGGCCGTCGACCACGGCGAAGGTTTTCGAGCCGGCATCAGCGAAGTAGCCACAACTCCGCGAATCGGGGGAGAACTTCATCGCGTTTGGATCCGACTCGGAGTTGCCGACGTGAATCTTGTCGTAGGTATCGCCTTGCTTGCCATCGAGCACCACGTAGGCATTGCCGGCGCCGTAGTTGCAGGCGACCGCCAGGTGTTTGCCGTCGGGGCTGAATCGTGCGACAGGGTGGCTGACATCGGAGGCGCCATTGTTATTACCGCGAGTACCAGGAACCTCCTTCCCGTTGAGGTAAACCGCGTCCTGGGAGTTGTTAGGGCCTCCCGTGGCGACCACGGCATAGCTGCTGCCCTTGGGAGCCGTGACCAGACTATCAATCTCCTGCACGCCCGAAACGACCGGTTTGCCGTCCTCAAATACCGCTTCAAGCGGATATTTGGTGGTCCTGACATAAAGGACATGCTGGCTGTCGGCCGTGAACCGCAGTTGCTCGGGGCCAAGAAAAAGTCCGCTCAGCGGGTAGCCCATTCTCTTGCCATCCACGACGAGAAGACGCTTGGGGCTTCTGTTTTCGGGAAGGCCGGCATAGAGGTAATGCTTCCCATCGGGGCTGAACTTGAACACGAATGGATTACCGGAGTAGCCGTCGAACGAGGGTACCGGTTTGCCGTCCACCCACATCTCCATCTCTGTCGTATTAGCCTGGGTAGCGGCAAAAAACAGATGGGCACCGCCGTGCGGGCTGAAGAAAAGATAGCAGTTGTTGCTCTGAATAACGCCGTGTCGGGGAAACTTCAGGATCTGCCTGCCGTCCTCGATGACCTCAATCTTCCCGCGCACGCGGGCCTCGTAAGCGTAATGCCTGCCGTCGTCGCTCATCGCCACGGCTTGGTAAGCCTGCCCACTGGTTGCAAACTGCGTGTAGGTCGACAGGACAGCGTCGACGCGTGGTCCGGTCACGCCGTCCACGGTCACGACGTAGCGGCTCCCTTGCATGTGCGCCTCCGCCAGGTGCGAGCCATGGAGGCTCACCGTATAGGCGGGCGCGTTGTCGACAGCGACGTCGTTGTCTCCCAGGACGGGGCCGACCACCTTCTGCGCGACGGCCACCGGGGCCGGATTGCCGGTAGCGGAGGCCGGGCTGACCGCGCCCGACTGCGTCCCGACCGGATTGGCGGCCGGCGGCTGGCTGGCCGCGCTGTTTGTATTAACCGCAGGTTGGGGAATTGCCGGGGCGGGTTGCGAAGCCGGCTGGCTGGCCGCGGTGTTTGGAGCAGCCGCAGGTTGCGGACTTGCCGGGACGGGTTTCGAACCCAGTTGGCTGCTCACCTCCTGCTTGATTTTCCGGAACGTCTTGGTGGCTTCCTTCAAGCTGTCGAACAGACCCGCGCGGGCCGTTGCCGGCACCAGCAACGAGGCGGCCGCGATCAAGGCGAGCCGGCCCAGGAGTCGGTTACGAGGGCGCGGGAATTCGGCTGTGCGAGGGGGCATTGGACTTATGAACTTCATATGCGTCGTGGACCGGTGGTGTGCGGGAGGAAGGTAGCCGAAGAGGTTTCGATGCGGTTCGCCCGTTGGTGGCGCGGTCAGGCGGCGGGACGCCGGATTTGGGCCCGGGAAGACGGGAATTCGTCCGCCGGTTGCTTCGCAGCCCCTCTTGTTCCGGACTTGAACCTCAGACTTTGATGAATGTGCGCGGAATTTCCACATGCTCCCGATCCGGGTGTGCGAATCATCCGTCCGCTGGTGGAGATTCGATCCGCCGCAACTGGTCCTGGCAGTAAACCTCGGATACAATGTCGCGCACAATTCGGAACGCAAACCGGCGCGCGGATTAGAAGTCCGATTCACCTTCCCGAAACGCGATAAACACAAATTCGTATGGGGAGCGCTCCGCCGAAAACCGGCGCGGGCGTTGGGCTTCGGGTCACTGACGGGCCAGGGGAAATACCAAATGACCGAGAAACTCTCCGTGACCACCCGTCGACCGCAGTGGCCTCTGTGACGAGGAGTCCGTTCTGGTTCGATTGCGGTTTCGCCGGGCGAATCGGTCGGCGCTCCCGCCATACCGCATGGGTCGAATGAAGCCGGCTTGAAGGCGGATCGGTGAGCGGTCAGCGTGGGCCGGATTGGCAGAAAACACGTACATCGTGCCCGAGGGCGTTCGCCACGCCCGCGCCGACAAGCTCCTCGCCGGTGCGTTTCCGGCGCACAGCCGCGCCGCGCTGCAGCGCGCCTTCGACGCCGGACTGGTGCGGCGGAACGGCGAGGTCGTCGGGCGCAGCGCCACGGTCAAAGCGGGGGATCGGCTGGAGTTTGTGTTGCCGGCAATCCAACCGCCAACCCTCCGGCCGGTGGCGATACCCCTGGAGGTGCTGTATGAAGACGAGCACCTGATCGCCCTCAACAAGGCCGCGGGCATGGTGGTGCATCCCGGCGCGCACACCGGGGAGGACACGCTGGTGCACGCCCTGTTGGCGCACTGCGCCGGCACGCTCAGCGGCGTGGGTGGGGTGGAGCGACCGGGCATCGTGCACCGCCTGGACAAGGAGACGTCGGGCGTGCTGCTGGTGGCGAAGCATGACGCCGCCCATCGCGCCCTGGCCGGGCAATTCGCCGGACGCCACCTCCGCAAGGAATACCTGGCGTTGGTCGCCGGCGTGCCGCGTCTGCGCAGCGGGACCGTCGACCGGGCCATCGCCCGGCATCCGGTGCATCGCGAACGCATGACCACCGGGGAAGGCGGCCGGCCGGCGCGGACCGACTGGGAGGTCGTCGACACCTTCGGCAGCGCCGCGGCGCTGCTGCGCTGTCGCATTCACACCGGCCGCACGCACCAGATCCGCGTGCATCTGAAATCGCTCGGGCATCCGGTGCTCGGGGACCGGACCTACGGATGGAAACCCGATCCCGACGGGCCGACGCCACCGCGCGTGATGCTGCACGCGGAGCGTATCGCCTTCCTGCATCCGATCACGGCGCGGCCGCTCGACCTGCATGCTCCTTTGCCCGGGGATTTTTCCGGCCTGATCGCCGCTCTTCGTCGCGCCTAGGACGGGGGCTCGGAGGCGGCCCGGCCTGTAACCGATGCGGGCGGTGGTTCGTTTAAGAGGGTAAGCGAATGCAAAAAACCAGGGAGCCTTAAAATGAAAAGACCACTATCCATCCTTCTTTCCGTCGCGATTCTGGCCGGAGCGGCTATGGCGGCACCGGACCAGCCAGACGCGATTCCGGCCCAACCGGTGACTCCGGCCCAGCCCGCCCCGCGGGCGGCGTTCCGCCACGCCCGCGCCGCCGTGGTCGCCCAGCGGCTGGGTTTGAGCGACGCGCAAAAGGCGCAGCTCAAGAACATGCGCAGCCAGCTGGCGGCTGCCGTGCAGGGCATTCGCGCGAACCACGCCCTGACAGCCGAGCAGGCGCGCGCACAAATCGCGGCGGCCAGAAAGGCCTCGCGCGAGCCAATGCGCGCCGTGCTGACGCCCGACCAGCAGACGCGGCTGGCGCAGATGCGCAGCCACCCGCGCATGCTGAGGGCGATGACCCTCCGGCGCATGCGGATGGCGGCGGTGGCCCGACGGCTGGATCTTACCGCCGACCAGCGAACCCAGATTCGCGACATCCGCCGGCAAACGCTGACGGCGGTCAAGGGAATCCGGGACGACGCCAAACTGACGCCGGAGCAGCGAAAGGCGAAGGTGCGCGAAATCGTGCAGAACAGCCGGGGCCAGATCCGGGGCGTGCTCAGCCCCGATCAGCAGCAACGCCTGCAACGGATGCGCCGACGCCTGCTGGCGCGACTCGGGCCGCTGGCCTGAGGCACGACCCGCGCGGCCGCCCGGAGGGCGGGGCGAGGGGACCGGCGCGGGGGGGGCGCCCCGCTCCCCCCCCCCCCCCAACCCCGGGGGGGGGGGATTGCGGGGGCCCGCCCCCGCCCCGCCCGGCCCG
>JBJKRD010000506.1:0-7629 GCA_046704925.1 Opitutaceae bacterium
GCCGGGTGGCGTCTGCTGCTCTGGGTGGGCGTGGCGTTGGGCGTGGTGGCGCTCGCGCGCCCCCAATGGGGCCGCGTCGATGAACCGGTGTTCCAGGAATCGCGGGAGATCGTCATCGCCCTCGACCTTTCCCGCAGCATGCTGGCGACGGACGTCCGGCCCTCGCGGCTCGATCGCGCCAAGCTGCTCATTCAGGGGTTGCTCGACGGACTCCACGGCGAACGGGTCGGCCTGGTGGCGTTCGCCGGCACGGCCTTCCTGCAGGTCCCGCTGAGCTCGGACTACGAGGTGCTCGACCAGTTTCTGCCGTCGCTCAATCCCGCGTTCATGCCCGTCGGCGGCACCGATTACGGCGCCATGCTCCGCACCGCCCTGGACGCCTTCACCTCCGGCAGCTCGGCCGACCGTTATCTCATCGTCCTGAGCGACGGCGAAAGCCTCGACCATGGCTGGCGGAGTCTGCTCGGGGAGCTGCGGCAAAAGAACATCCGGGTGATCGGCCTGGGGGTCGGCACGCCCGAGGGCTCCTTCATCCCCGACGGATCGGGCGGTTACGTCAAGGATGCGCGCGGGGCGGTCGTGCTCTCGAAGCTCAACAGCACCACCCTGCAGGAACTCGCGAAAGCCACCGACGGTACTTACGCCGACGCCAGCTCGTGGGTGGACTTGGGGGCGCTGCTCCGGCGCACGGTGGAAACCGGGCGGCGCGGCGAATTCAAGGACCGCGACCAGGTACGCCAGGTGGAGCGTTTCCAATGGGCGCTGGCGCCGGCCCTGCTCTGTCTCCTGCTGAGCGTCTGGCGGGAATTTCCGGTCCGGCCGCGCGCCCGCCGGCTGCCCCTGAAGGGGGAAGCCGTCCGCCGCGAACCGGGGCCCGGAAAGGCCGGCACCACGGCCGCCGCTGCCATCATGCTACTCTTTTTGCTGGCTCCCGGCTCCCCGCTTCAGCCCCCGGCGCGCGCCGCCGACGACACCTCCGCCATCGCCGCGCCGCTCAGCAAACTCGTCGCCCGCCTCAGCGCCCGGCCGAAACTGCTGCCGGGCGATTACGCGGCGCTGGCCCAGGCGACCGTCACGTGGGGGCAGCGGTTGCAGGACGCCCACCAGCCCGTCATGAGCGGCCCGGTGCACGACGCGCTCACCGCCGTCGACCGCGGGCAGCAGCTCGACGCCCGCATCGCCGACTGGCCGTCGTTGCGGAAGGAGTTGGAGGAGCTGCTGAAGCCGCCGCCCGAACCGCCACCGCAGGAGAAGCCGCCGCCGCAGGAGAAAAATCAACCGTCGCAGCAGCCGCCACCGAGTGAAGGTGGCGCAGAGAACCGTCCGCAGAATTCACCGACCACGCCGCAGCAGAACCCGGATCAGAATCAGAAGCAGAACCCGGAACAAAGGCCGGCGGACCAGGCTTCGCCGCCCCCACCCACCACCCATCCGAACGACTATCAGAAGATCAGCGGGCAACTGCCCGCGCAGGAGGATCGCGCCAACCCGACGCTCGCCCTGCCCATCCAGAAGCTCGATCAGCTCCGCAACCAGGATTCGCCCGCGACCCTGTTTCAGATGCTCGACAACCGGGAACATAAACCGCCCCCCCAGCCGGGCCCTGACTGGTGAGAATTCCCCTGATGCGTCCCACCCTGACCCTTTCGCTGCTGCTGGCGGCGTCGCTTGGCATGTTCGGCCAGAGCGTCTCCTGGCAGCCCGGCGCCGGTTCGCTCGCGTTTGAGCAGGTCAGCCAGCTCCAGCTCGTGTTTGAGAACTGCCAGCCCAAGGGCCAGCCGGACCTGCCGGCGGTGGACGGGCTGGTGATGCAATACACGGGCAGCGGCTCGAGTTTCTCGATGGAGAACGCGAACATCACCCGCAAATACATTCTCAGCTACGCGGTGCGTCCCACCAAGCGGCCCGAGGTGCGGATTCCGGGCTTCACCGTCGAAACCGACAAGGGCCCGCAGCGGGTCCCGTCCGCCACGTTCGCCGTGGGCAACGCCACGCTGGGGCGCAACGCGGTCCCGATCGAGAGCGCGGTCAGCGTAAAGCTGACGCCCGAAAGCGGCGAGTATTGGGCCGGCGAGGTTTTTCCCCTCGAGTACACCCTCGAGATCGCGCAGCGGTTCCGTCCGCGCCAGCCCGGCCCCATCAAATGGGATCCGGCTCCGCTCACGGTCGAGGACTGGGGGCAACCGGAGATCACCACGCGCGCCGGCACGGAGCCCCGGGTCGTGCTGACCTACCGGAGCCGCGGCTGCCTCTCGACGCCGGGCACCTACCGGATTCCCGCCGCCTCGCAGGACGTGGTGCTGGTGGTCGACTCGGGCGGCAATCTTTTCTCTTTTCCCTTTTCCTCGCCCGAGATGGTGCAGCACACCGTCACGAGCAACCAGCCCATGTTCAAGGTCAAACCCCTGCCCGGGGGCGCCCCGGCGGGTTTTGCCGGCGCCGTCGGCCAGTTCACCATCACCTCCAAGGTCGTGCCCACCACGGTCGCCGTCGGCGAGCCGATCACACCTGGACCATCGATCTCGCCGGCACCGGCAACTGGCCCGATATTCACGGTCTCCCCGGCCGCGAAGTGTCCAAGGACTTCAAGGTGCTGCAGCCCCAGGCGAAACGCGTGCCGGTCGCGGGCAAGCTCTTCGACGGCTCCATCTCGGAGGACGTTGTCCTGATTCCCACCAAGCCCGGAACCTACACGCTGGACCCCGTCAGCTACACCTATTTTGACCCGAAGGCCGGCGCCTACCGGACCGTGACGACCGAGGGCGCGGCGGTCACGATCAATCCGGTGACGCCCAGCGAACTGGCGTCGCAGCCGTTGCTCGCCCCGCCGACGCCCGGCGGGATCGGGAAACCCTCGGCCGCCACGCCGGCGGTGTCGCTGCCGGCCCCGCCCGCGGCGCCCGCCGGCATCCCGCTCGATCCGCTGGCCGGCGCCAGCTTCGGCCTGGTGCCGCTGTCGCGGCCTGCTCTTTCGCTTTGGGTCGCGCTCTCCTTCCTGTGGCTGGTGCCCGCCTGGCTCGTGCTCGCCGCGCTGCGCTCCCGGCAGACCGACCCCTTCCGCGCCCGGCGCGAGGCGCGCCTGCGCCTCGGGCAAACCATCGCGTACCTGCGGGGGACCGCCGATTCCGACGCCCGGCGCCAGGCGCTGCATGCGTGGCAACGCGATGCCGCCATTCTGCTCGGCATCGCCCATGCCGCACCCAGCAGCGGCGTCATCGCCCGTGCGGGTCCCGCCGCCGGTCCGACGGAGCCGGAAACGAGGCTTCCCTCCCCAAACACCCACGCGTGGGTCGTGCTGTGGGCCGAGGCGGATCGCACGCTCTACGGCGAGGACGGCCGCCTGCCCGAGACCTGGCTGGTTCGCGCCGAGGCGGCGGTGGAGGCCACCGCCGTGCCCGCCTGGCGCGTGCTCTCCTTGTTCCGGCGGGCCAACCTCCTCCCATGGGTGACTCCGGGCGCGAGGCACCGGGCCCCCGGGCGCACCGCCGCCCGGAGTTTGGGCAGCACCACCGCGCTCCTGCTGCTGCTGGCGCTCGCCATGCACCCGCGCCCGGCCCTGGCCGCCGGCGGCGCGGCGACCGCGTCCGGATCATCGGCGGCACCGGCGACCCGGGCACCCACGTATTACCCCAGTCCGCTGGCCGCGTACAACGCCGGGGATTTTGACGCGGCCGAGCGGGCGTGGCGGGCGGCCGTCGGCCGGCAGCCGACCAATTGGATTGCCCGGCACAATCTGGCCCTCGCGCTCGCGCAGCAGGGCCGCTGGCCGGAGGCCGCCGCGCACTGGACGTCGGCCTTTCTGCTCGATCCGCGCAATACGTCCGTGCGCTGGCACCTGGCCCTCGGCTATGAGCGGGCCGGCTATGCCCCGCCCTACCTCGGCGAATTCGCGGCGGCCTCCGGTCCCCATTTGGTGGCCCGGCTGGCCTCGCCCGCCGAATGGCAATGGCTGCTGGTTCTCGGCGGGGTCATTCTCACCGCCGGCGTGCTCTGGCTGCTGCTCCGGGCCTACCGCCCGACCCCGAAATGGTCCCGGCCGGCCGCGCCCGTCGCGATGGGGGCCGGCCTGCTCCTCGTGCTCGTCGCTGCCACGTCCCTGCATCTCTACGGTGACACCGTGAACCCGCGCGCGGTCCTGGTCTGGCACCAGGTATTGCTGCGTTCGATTCCCACCGAAGCCGACACCCAGCAGCAAACCTCCTCGCTGCCCGCCGGCACCCTCGCCGTGGCCGACAAGCCGTTCCTTGACTGGATCCGTCTGGATTTCCCCAACGGGCAGACCGGGTGGGTCCGCCAGGATGACGTGGTGTGGCTGTACCGGTAGGCGCGGCGACTGGCGATTTGACTGCGAACCGGTTCCGACTTGATTAGATTTGTCCAATGTCCGCGGTAGCAGTTTCGATTTCAAACCCATGAGTTGGCCGGCCACGCAGTTTGGCGGGGCGCCCGAGGTGGCGTCCGGCCCGGCGGCGGTGATCGAGTATTACCGGTCGCTGGGTTTTTTTGCGCAGCACCCCCCGGACGAGATCCTCGCGGCCTTCCGCGCCGACTGGCGCCGCGAGCCCCGGGAAAACATGCGGTGGGACGAGGTGCTGCTGCTGCGGTACGACGAATCCCGTGTCTGGGTCGGCAATCCCGAAATCGACATCTTCAAGGGCAATGATATTTATGCCAGCACGCTGGCGGCGTGGGCCCGGATCACGGACGGCCGCTTCCGCCCGGAGGCCGTCGTTGAAAGCTGGGAATCGCGCCACGGACCCATCGCGCTGTCCTACCGCTGGCAGGGACGGCTCCATGAACTGCGGCCGGTCCACCGTGACAACTGGCTCGATTTGCAGATCATCGGGCAGCTGAACCAGCAGATCGCCGGCACCGGGTACGGATTCAACTACGCGATCAACGGCAACTTCTGCCTGGTGACGTTCCTCTCGCGCGAAGTCGAGGCGCGGCTGCGTCACGACCGCCGGTTTCCTTTCGCGCTTTAGCCGGCCGGGTCGGCACGCCGTTGCGGTGCCGAGTATCTCGCTGTTTGGGCTTCGGGTCATTTCTGGAAGTCCCGCGAGCCGACATCCTGCACGCCGGCCTCGGGTTTCGGTTCCAGCCCGACCCGGGCTGCGACAGCCGGCGGCCGCGTCGGGATAATCCATCGCCGCCCCGGGCATCTCCGCGTTTGAACCTTCCGGCGTTGGCTGTAGATTGATCGACCGTTGGGCATCCAACCCAATACCCGGTCGGCCGGCGGCGGCCGGACGGCCCCGGCCGGCGCCCACCACGCATCCAGACTCATCCGGAAATCATGCGATCCCTGCGTTGGCCCCTGCTGCTGCTCCTGCCGCTTGCCGCGTCGCTGCGGGGTGACTATGTGGCCCTCGAGCTTTCGCGTTCGCCCTATTGTCTCATCGGAGCGGACGTCACCGTCAGCGTCGCGCCCAAATTATCGATGGTCGAGGGGAAGTTCGTGTATCGCTATGTGCCGCGTTTCGATTACGGGCCGCGCTCGCCCGACGTCCGTTTCGAATTCCCCGTGTTCGTGCCCGCCGCCGTCGACACGCTGGAGGAGGTGGAAGCGGTCACGCAAATGAAGGTGCGGTTCGACGGGGTGGACTACGATCCGGTGGACCTGGCCGGCCTGCGCGGAGCGAAGGACAAGGTCTGGCCGTACGTGCCCAAGGATTTCAATCTGGTCCTGCTGGTTTTCCGTCTGCCCCGATCCATCCTGCAGGAGCACTGCACGCTGCAGGTCCACTATTTCCAGCCGCATGGCTCGTCCGGCGGGCACGAGGTTTCCCCCTACCTGCCGCTGATGCCGGATTTCGAAGCGCTCAAGAACGAACTCCTGTTCTCGCGCCTGGATTTCACCGTCGAGTTCGACGCGCTCGAAGGCGTCCGGCTGCACCGGCTTTCGACCAACAGCTCGGTGGCGCAGGAGACCCCGGCGGTGGTTAAGATTCACCCCGCGGACCGCGAGATCATCGCCGTCGGCGTCATCCGGCCGGCGGCCAAAGGGACCGCGACATCCACCCCGGCCGGTGGCGGATCGTGATTTCAGGGTGGCCTGGGGGGGATCCATCCCTTTGGATGATGACCGACGGTCCCGCCGCCGTCGCCTTTGAACCCCGGCTCGCCGTGAAACTGCTGCTCCTGTTGGTTGCCTGGTGCATCCTCCTGGTCATGAGTTGGCCGCTGGCCCTGGGGCTGGTGCTACTGCTGCCCGTGCTCTGGCTGCTGACCCTGCCCTTCCGGATCGCCTTCGTCTGCGTCGAAGCCGCCCTGGCCCTCCTGCGGGCGTTGCTATTTCTGCCCGCGCGCCTGCTGGGGTACCGCGGACGGGCCGGCTGACGCGGGCGCCGGCCACCACGGAGCACCATGCCCGAACGACAGGATTACGTTCAGCGCCTGCTGGAGGAACTGCGGCAGCTCCTGGCCGAGATCCTGCGATTCCGCCAGGCGGGCAGCCACGATGCCGCGCTGATGACCCTGCTCCACGCGCAGGAGCGTCTGTTCACGCGCCCCGCCTCGGAGTTCATGGGGCTGCCGGTCGAGCAACAGGTGCGGCTGCTGGTCATCGACGAGACCAATGCGAACGCCCGCGATAAATGCCTTGCCTATGCGACGCTGCTGACCGAGGTCGGCCACACCTACCGGGCCAAGGGTCTGGACGCGCCGGCGCAGGGCGCCTACCAGCTGGCGCTCCAAGTCACCCTGCTCGCCCTCCTCCGGCCGAACGCCGGCCGGATCGTCGACTTCCGGGACCGCATCGCCAGTCTGCGCCGCCTTGTCCCGGGAGACGCGCTCGGTCCCGAAACCGCCGCCCTGCTGGCGCGCTGCGAGCCGTGGTTGGCGGCGTCCGGCGACGATGCCCCGCCGGCCCGGGAAGGAACCCCATGAACCAGGATCTCGAACACCTGCGCCTGCTGTCCATCTTTCAGTATGTCGTCGCGGGCCTGACCGCCGTTCTCGCCAGCTTTTTTCTGATCCACGTGGCGATCGGGCTGGTGGTGCTCGTCGGCGGTTTTCACGACCCGAATCCGCCACCTCCCGTGATGGGCTGGCTGTTTGTGCTCATCCCGGGGTTCTTCGTCCTCTGCGGCTGGACGCTCGCCCTCTTCATGGTGCTGGCCGGCCGCCGCCTGCAACGGCACGCCGCCTGGACCTTCTGTTTCGTCGTCGCGGTCATCGACTGCCTGGTGATGCCGTTCGGCACCGTGCTCGGCGTCTTCACCATCGTCGTGCTCATGCGCCCGTCGGTGAAGGCGCTCTTCGGCGTCCAGCCGACCGTTGCGTCATCCGCGGTCTGACGTCTGCGCTTGGCGCGAGCCGAGGCCCGGAGCCATTCCCACGACCGAACCGGCGGCCGGCGCCGTCCTGCGCGGCGCACAGCCTCAGCGGCTGATGTCCGCCAGCAGGTCGACCATGCCGGTGTAGCGTTCGAGCAGTTTGCGGGCGCCGGCGCAGCGTTCGGCCGTGGCGAGGCCCGTGTTCTCGGCCAGGAAGATGAGATAGCCGGCGATGCCCCGGGCGAAGTTGAGCCGCGCCTCGTCGCTGATGCCGTAGAAGCGGGCGCGCTGCCGGTAGCCCGCGGGCGTGTGGTCGCCGAGGGCCGCCTTCTCGGCCCGTCCGCCCGCCGCG
>JBJKRD010000507.1:0-3597 GCA_046704925.1 Opitutaceae bacterium
CTCACGCAGCACGCGAGGCAGGCTGGCCGCCGTCGCGCCGAAGCGGCGCTGTGGCGCGCCGCGAAGGTGGAAAGCCTGCGCTACGCTCGACCTTCCGGATCACGGCTGCCCGTAGCGCAGCCATCCCTGGCTGCCCGACCGGCTCACGCAGCACGCAAGGCAGGCTGGCCGCCGTCGCGCCGAAGCGGCGCTGTGGCGCGCCGCGAAGGTGGAAAGACTGCGCTACCTTCGTGCTTCCGGATCACGGCGGCCCCGCCCGCAGGCGCGCCAGGGCCTCCCGCGCCTCCGCATCGTCCGGCCGCAGGCGCAGCACCGCCTCAAACTGGCGGATCGCCTCGGGGAACCGGCCGAGGTCGGCCAAGACCAGCCCCAGGTTCGCGTGCGCCTCGACCAGCCCGGGTTTGGCCCGCAGGGCGGCCTCGTATTCCGCCACCGCCGCCTCCTCGCGACCGCCGTTGAGCAGCACGTTGCCCAAATTCAGGTGCGCATCGGCGAAATCCGGATTCGCCCGCAGCGCCTCGCGGAACTGCACCGTCGCCGCCGCCACTTCCTCCTTTTGCATGAGCGCGACCCCGAGATTGTTGTGCGCCTCGGCGTAGGCGGGCCGGAACCGCAGGGCCGCCCGGTACTCTGCCATGGCCTCCGCCAGGTGACCCTGCCGGGCCAGGGCCAGCCCGAGGTTGTTGTGGACGGCCGCCAGGTCGGGCCGCAGCCGCAGGGCCTCCGCATACACCGGGATCGCCTCATCCAGCCGGCCGGACCGATAGAGGGCGTTGCCCAGCGCCTCGAGGGTCTCGGGATCATGGGGCGCGAGGCGCAATGCCTGCCGGTAACGCGCGATCGCCTCGCCGGTCCGACCCTCCTTCGCCAGCATCACGCCGAGGCGCTTCAGGACCCGCGCGTTGTCCGGCCACTTCGCCACGGTATCGCTCCAGATGGCGAATTCGCTGCGGAAATCCCGGTTGCGCTGCACGGTCTGCCAGCCGCCCGCGACCGCCAGCGCCAGCAGCACGGACACGGCGCGGCGGCCCGCCACCGCCCTCAAGCCGACCGCGACCAGCACGATCACCGCCGCCAGCGGCAGATACATCCGGTGCTCCGCCACGGTCTGGGTCGTCAACGGCACCACGCTGGAGCTGGGGGCCAGGATGGCGAAGAACCACGCGCCGAGAAAACCCAGCGCCGGACGCCGCCGCAGCGCGACGAGCGTGGCGACCAGGAGCACCGCGAGACCCAGCGCCTGCGGCAGCACGGCCAGCGGATCGTGCACCAGGAACCGGTCGTAGTCGAAGACCAGCGGCGCCGGCCAGAAGCAGAGCCGGAGGTACCGGACGATCGCCCAGCATTGCGTCAACGCGTACGTCCAGGCGCTGACGCCCAGCCCGAAGCCCACCGTCTCGTTGCGGTGCCGACTGGCGACCATAAGCAGAGCGAGCAGCACCCAGGTGCCGGCGAGCGCCAGGTACCACCCGCGGCGCCGGCGCCAGGCGTCGGCAAACGTCCCGGCCAGGAACGCACG
Source organism: Opitutaceae bacterium (assembly GCA_046704925.1). Lineage (GTDB taxonomy): Bacteria > Verrucomicrobiota > Verrucomicrobiia > Opitutales > Opitutaceae > Fen-1467. Next base: position 1,520 of record JBJKRD010000507.1, read on the forward strand.
GTCGTACAGCAGCGCCAGCAGCGGCGCCGAGACCACCCACTCCTTGCTGGCCATCCCCACCAGGCAGGCGGCGACCGCCGCCGCGTGCCATCGCGCGGGATGGCGCGCCGTCGCTCCCCGCGCGAAGCCGTAGATTGTAAGCAGGTAAAACAGGCCCGCCAGCAGATCGGCCCGGATGACCACGGCCGACACCGTCTCGGTGAGCAGCGGAAGAACCGCCCACACCAGCGCGACCGCAAAGGCGAGCGGCAGCGCGCGGTCCGCCTGCAGCCGCGGGCCGCCGCCCGATGACGGAGCCCCGGCCGTGGGCAGCAGCAGCGTCCGGCGCACCACCCCGAACAGCGCCAGCGCCGCCAGCGCATGCAGGAGGATGTCCACGGCGCGATAGCTCTCGACCGCGAGGCCGCCCGCCGCATAGTTGAGGGCCAGGGAGAAGTTGAACAGGGGCCGGCCCGATGCGCCGCCGCTGTCGGCCGGCGGCACCAGCACCGGGCCCGGAGGCCAGTGGTGCCGGATCGAAGGGTTGTCCACCACCGCCGGGATGTCATCGAACACGAAGGGATCGTGCAGGGTGCAGCCGTACACCGCCCAGACGGCCAGAAAAATGCCGCCGGCCGCGAGCCAGACCGTCGCGCGGGCCCGGAGCGTTCCGGCCGGCGCCGCGGCGTTCGTGTCGGAATGCGGCATCACCAGGACCACCGCTCCCATGCGGACCCCGGGCCGCCCGCCCCGGTCCCCAGGAATGTCAGCGCGAGAAAGATCGACTTCATGGGCGCGAATTTGCGGGCGAAACTATGAGTGCGACCGCGCCAACGGCGCGACGAAATTAAGCTGATGACCGACCCCGCCGGCCTTGCCCGGCCCGCGACGAACGCCCAAGCTGACCCTTCCGTCATGCGCCGCGCTCCCCTCTCCATGGTCGTCCTTTTCGGATTCCTGCCGCCCGCCGCGATCGCCGCCGCGCCCGTCACGATCAGCGCCGACGGCGGCACGATCACCGCAGGTAAGTTCCTGGTCAACAATAACACCTGGGGCAAGAGCCACTCGCCAAACGGGCACGAGCGCGTATACGCCGACGGAACGACCAGCCCGCTGTCGTGGGGCGCGCAGTACAACTGGCCGGAGGGTGACGCGTCCTACACCGTCAAGGCCTATCCCAGCGTCATCCTGGGTTGGCACTGGGGTCTGCCTTCCCCGCCTTCGGGCCTGCCGGTGCGCATCGGCGACCACCGCACCGTGGCAACGGGCGGATCCATCAAGCTCACCAATCCCGGCATCCAGAATGTCGCCTACGACCTCTGGTTTCACACCTTGGCCCACCCCGGCAAGCAAGATCAGCCGACCGACGAGCTGATGGTCTGGGTGGCGCGCTACGGCGGCGCCGGCCCGCTGGGCAAGCGGGTGGGCCAGGTGAAGATCGGCGGGGCCACGTGGGTGGTCTACAAGGGCAACGTCGGCTGGAACGTCTACAGTTTCATGCGGACGACCAACGAATCCACCTGGCGCGTCGATCTCCGGGATTTCATCGACTACGCCGCCGCCCAAGGCTGGCTGGCGCCAGACAAGTTCCTCACCAGCGTCGAGTTTGGCAGCGAGATCTTCCGGACCGACGGCGACGGCGCCTTCGCGGTCACCGGCTACCGCTGCGACGTCGAGTAACGCCGTCCGCACCGGGCCGTGATGCAGGCGGGACGCCTGCCTATAGCGAGCTTTCCGCAAACCCGCCCGACGCAGCCGGGACGGCTGCGCCACGGCGGGCATGCCCTCTCCCTTCGTGGTGCAGGCGTCCCGCCTGCCTGCACTCTGCTTTCCGCAAACCCGCCCGACGCAGCCGGGACGGCTACGCCACGGTGGGCATGCCCTCTCCCTTCGTGGTGCAGACATCCCACCTGCCTGCAGTGTGCTTTCCGCAAACCCCACCTGACGCAGCCGGGACGGCTACGCCACGGTGGGCATGCCGTCTTGCTTCGTAGCGCAGGCATCCCACCTGCCTGGAGTGAGCTTTCCGCAAACCCGCCCGACGCAGCCGGGACGGCTGCGCCACGGCGGGCATGCCCTCTCCCTTCGTGGTGCAGGCG
>JBJKRD010000508.1:0-16058 GCA_046704925.1 Opitutaceae bacterium
CTCTCACCCTGACATTCCCGACGCCGCGAGCAGGGGCTTTTTTTTGGGCACTCCTAACCCCGTCAAGTCCAGCTATGAATACCGTAGACACCGACACGCGTCGGCGTGTCTTTCTGCGCGCAGCGGCGGCCGTCCTCTCCCTGGGCGCCTGCCGTGTCGCTTTTGGCCAGCAGCCGACCGAAACCACCACCGAGGCTGTGGCCCCCGAAGTCGTCCAGCTTCCCAGATTTGAGGTCAACGAGAGGGGCCTGAATCCCTATCAAGCCGAACAGGCCCTCTCGGCGACCCGCATCGCGATGAACATCATGGATGTGCCGCAGACCCTCTCGGTCGTCCCGGCCGAATTCATCGCCGATTCCCTGAGCCTCCGCATGCTCGACGCCGCCAAGTACGTCACGCCGATCGTCGAATCGACCCTGCCGTTCGGCGGCGACCGGTACATGATCCGCGGCTTCCAGGTCTCGCAGGAGTTCATCGACGGTTGCGTCATCTCGGGTGGTTCCGGCTACAGCATGTCGATTCCGCAATACAATATCGAGCGCATCGAGGTGATCAAGGGACCGAACGCGATCCTGGTGCCCGGCGGCAGCCCCGGCGGCGTGATGAATCCGATCACCAAGTCGCCGGGACCGCGCAACGCCGAGTCCCTCACGCTGGACCTCGCCCAATATCAGGGCAACGACGTGGGGTTCGACCTCATCCGCGTGCTCAATGAGAAGAACCACATGGCCGTCCGCCTCGTGGGCGGCTACTGGCGGAACACGCAGATGTACATCGACCGCATGTTCCGCATCGGCTACGAGATCTCGCCCTCGTTCTCCGTCGACCTCACGCCGACCGAAAAGCTGATCATCAAGGCCGACTTCCTGCAGAACCGCGAGACCAACCTCGGCGGCCTCCCGATCGACCCGTCGATCGGCAGCACGCAGACCGCCATCATCGCGCGGGGCCTGCCCCACGACTGGTCGTTCGGCAACCGCGACGACTGCCGCCACCGCTCCACCGAGCGGGTGAGCTTTGAACTGGATTCGAGCTTCGGCGACCACGTCTCGTCCCGCCTCTACGTCATGGGCGACCACGTCCGCCGCATCGACGTCGGCGGCACCAACGACGCCATCGCCAACGTGGGCGGCGGGAGCCGCAATCCGTCGACCGGCCTGTATGAGCCGGGCGTGAACTGGAGCACCGTCAACAATGCCGACGGCACGGTGACACCGGTCAGCACCGTCGTGCCGGTGACCGATCCGATGCAGTGGTACTACATGCACAACGTGACTCGGGTCGACCTCGAGTATGCCGAGGCCCACCTCAAGAACGACTATGCCGCCAAATACGAGTTCTCCTGGGGCAAGTCCACGACCCTGGGCGGCATCACCGCCGATTTCTCGCGGGTGCAGTTCAAGAGCTGGGCGGCCGCCTCACGGCCCTCGGTGGCCAACAATCCCGCCGGCGCCACCATCAACGGGGTGACCTATCCCGGCCTCTATGAGATCAGCTTCCCGCCGTACCAGTTCCCGGCCATCCAGCCCGCCAACTTCAGCCTCGCCACGCCGACCAGTGCGCAGAGCGGCGGCGATGTGACCTCCAAACAGACGACCTTCCAGGCCTACATCCTGGAGACGTTGAATCTGTTCAACGATCACCTCGAGATTTCCGGCGGGCTCTCCCGTTTCTACGGCCAGTTGAGCCGGGCCGATTCGACGCTCACCAGTCTCAACGCCAACATCCTGCTGGCCGCGCCGACCTACAATCTCACCACGAATGCCAAGACCATTGGGATCACGTTCAAGCCGATCAAGCAGCTCGCGCTGTTTGCCGGCCGCAACACCACGGGCGGCACGATGCCCGGCGAGCTCTCGCCCGGCACCTACCTGGACCAGACCACGACCTTTGGTCCCGACGCCTACCACGCGACCGCGGTGACCGTGCAGCGGTTCCGCCCGACGTCCGGCAGCCAGGACGAATTCGGCGTGAAGACCAACCTCCTGGACGGCCGCCTCACCGGCTCGTTCGCCTACTTCAAGATCTCGCAACAGAACTACGGCGTGCCGAACAGCCTGTGGTACACGCTCATCGCCCAGGGACGGCAGGCGGAGGCCGATGCGCTGGAAAACCCGATCTACCTCAACCTCGACTCCAAGGGCTGGGAGATCGAGGGCACCTACTCGCTGAACAAGAATCTCACCGTCCTGGCCAACTACACGTCGTACAAGGAGCGCCAGCCGATCACCGAGGTGCGCGTGCGCGCTGTGCCGGATCACGCCGGTGCCGTCTACCTCGACTACCGGTTCACCGACGGCGCTCTGAAAGGCTTCGGCTTCAACGTGGGGATCGACTATAAGAGCGATGTCGCCGGCGAGAACGTCAACGGCTACACGACGAGCCGGCCCATCACCGGCGGCGTGGGGTTTGTGCCGCAGCAGCCGTCCTTCCTCGTGGCCGGCCGGACGCTCGTCAACCTGGGCTTCAGCTACCGCACCCCGAAGATCACGGTGCGCCTCCTGATCGCCAACGCGGGCGACAAGGACTACATCCTCGCGGCCGGCAGCCGTACCTCCGCCGTGGTCGGCGAGCCCCGTTCCGTACGCGTCTCCACCACGTACAACTTCTAGACCTGCGTTTTTCAGGGTTGTGTTGTGGGCTCGTCCGCCGGCCGGCTGCCATAGCCGGCCGGCGTCTTTTTGCCCTCTTTCCGAAGGGACCGGAGCTCAACTCCGGCGGCGCGCGCTTGGCCGTTGCGCCGGGCCCGACCCGGCTCCATGTTCCCCGGATGCTCTCCGCCCAGTTTCAGGGCCGCCCCGTCGTCCGTTGGGGCATCATCGGGTGTGGCGACGTCACCGAGGTGAAGAGCGGACCCGGCCTGCAAAAGGCGGCGGGGTCGGAGCTCGTGGCCGTGATGCGCCGCGATGCCGCACGGGCGGCCGACTACGCCCGCCGCCACGGGGTCCCGCGCTGGTACGGCCGGGCGGAGGCGCTGATCCAGGATCCCGCGGTCGACGCGGTGTACATCGCGACGCCCCCCGAAACCCACGCGGCCCATGCGCTGCAGGTGGCGGCGGCCGGGAAACCGGCCTATGTGGAAAAGCCCATGGCCCGGCACGGGCCCGAATGCGATCGGATGATCGCGGCGTTCGCCGCGGCGCGCCAGAAGCTGTTCGTCGCCTATTACCGGCGGTGCCTGCCGCGCTTCCGCAACGTCAAGGAGCTGCTGGAACGCGGGGACCTCGGACGGCCCACGAGCATCCGCCATCAGTATACGGCGTCCAGCCATCGTGATTCCGCCGGCGCGTGGCGGGTGGACGCCGCCATGGCCGGCGGCGGCCTGTTCCTCGATCTCGGATCCCATCTGCTCGACCTGCTGGACTTCCTGTTCGGCCCCCTCGCCGGAGTCTCCGGCACGGCGGCCCGCCGGGCCGCAACGCATGCGGTCGAAGATGTCGTGACCATGAGTTTCCTGGCCGGCGGCATACCGGGCACGGCGGCCTGGAATTTCGCCGGCGCCGCGCGCGACGACATCCTGGAAATCACCGGCACCGACGGTCGGGTGACCCTCAGCGTTTTCGGAAATGAACCGGCGCGATTGGAAACCGCGGACGGGGTGCGGGAGTTCGACCGTCCCCATCCTTCCCACGTCCAGCAGCCGTTGATCCAGACCGTGGTCGATGACCTGCTGGGCCGCGGGACCTGTCCCAGCACCGGCGACTCGGCCCGGCGCACCTCGGCCGTGATGGATCAGGTGCTGGCCGCCTATTACGGCGGCCGGGAGGACGAGTTCTGGCGGCGTCCCGACACCTGGCCCGGGCGCCGGGCCTAGCCGTCCCGGTCTCGTCGGGTGGCGGTCGCGGCCCGGTTGGCGGCGGTCATTCCCGCGGCCGCTTGGCCGGCGGAGTCGCATACCTCGCCGCCTCGGCTCCCTCAAACGTCGGATTGAAGTATACGGGAGAGCCGGGGCGCCCGAAGATGTGCAGCTCCTTGTTCTCCAGCAGGCGGATCATTTCCGCCCCGGCCAGCAGCGCGGGGCCGTACCCATGCACATCATCGCGCGCGGGCCGGTGGTAATAATAGATGGCATCGTCCGCATAGCTCGTGCCGACGCAGGTGCCGTCGACGTGACCCTCAGGCGTGATCCGCGTGCTCAGTCCGTTCCAGCCGGCCACCGCCACCGGGCCATAGCTCGGCGCGTCCAGCCAACCCCGGTTGACGGCCCGGGCGAGCGCGAAGGTGAACATCGCACTGCAGGAGCTCTCCAGGTACGAGTCGTCGCGGTTGAGCAATTGGTGCCAGAGACCCGAGCCCGACTGCACATTCGCGATCCCTTCCGCCTGGGCGCGCAGCAGTTTCAGCACGTCCGCCCGCCCGGGATGGTTCTCCGGCAGGACGGAAAGCAACTCGACCATCGCCATCATGCACCAGCCGTTGGCGCGACCCCAGTAATACTTGGGATGATCGTCGGCGTTGCCCTCGTTCCAACCGTGCGCATAGAGGCCGAGCGCCGGAACGAACAGGCGGGCGCTGATCTGCCGGACCTGGCGCACCGCGTCGTCAAAATAACGGGCGTCGCCCGTCATCCGGCCCATCTGCGCCAGAAAGGGCACGCTCATGTAAAGATCGTCGGCCCAGAGCGAATCCGGGCGCGGCCGGTTGCGGGCGAGCGTGCCATCGGCCAGCCGGAACTGGCCATGGCTGATGTACGCGGCGAACCGGTCGATGACCGGCAACAGATCGGGGCCCACGCCGGCAACCCGCGCTTTGATCATCGCCGCGCCCATCGCCCCGCAGTCATCCAACGCCTCCGGTCGCAGCAGGGCCGCAAAGGGATTGGTGGAGCGCCGCAGGCCGTCGGGCACACCCCATTTGGCGAGGTCCGGAAGATCGTCGGCGAAGAACTGGAACCGCCGCGCCGTGAAATCGGAAAACCGCCGGTCGCCCGTCGCGTCCGCCGCCAACAGCATGCCGGCATGAATCACCCCCATCGGGTACTGCGTCGGATTGAATTTGTGATCCGCGCCCAGGTCGACCATGGCGCCCGGATGCGGCTGGGACAGGTCGGTGATCGGTTCACCCGTGCGCCGGTCGATGATGCGCGTGGCCACCGCGGCGTCGAGACGGGCGCGGATGTATTCGAGGTCCGCCTTGATGGCGTCGACCGACGGCACCCGGTACGGCACCGGATACTGGGGAAGCATCTGGGGATTGACCGGTGGCCGGCCTTCCCGGGGCGACGGAGGCGACGGTTGGGCGGCGACCGGCACCGTGAGGCCGAGCGCGAAAATAATCATCCATAACCAGGCAGAGCCAATTCGCCGAGCGAGCTGCATTTTCATATCAAGGATGGGTCGGGGCCGGCGCCATGGCGCGGCCTTCCCCGCCATTGAACCGCCTGCCGCGTTTTCCGCCAGCAAAGATTCTGGCACGGCGCCGTCCGCCGCCCGGCCGCGCCGACCGGCTCAAGCCCGGGTCAGTACTTGACCGAGCAGCCGTAGGGGTGCGTGTCGCTGTCGGCCACCGGCTTTCCCGCCATGATGTCGTTCATCGCGGCGACCACGTAATTGGTCGCCCGGGCGATGTCCGCCGGGTCCGACGAGGGGATGCTGTCGATGCCGCCGGCGTACACGAGGGTGCCAGCCCGGTTGATGATGAACATGTGCGGGGTGGTCTTGGCCCCGTACAAGTGGCCCACTTCGCCGTTCCGGTCGCGGAAATAGTCCGTCCCCGCCCAATGCACCTTCTGCATCCACGCCTTGACCTGGGCCGGATCAAAATCGCCCTGTTTGCCGGGGGCGGCGGAGTTGATCGACAGCCAGATCACGCCGTCACCGGTATAGGTCTTCTGCAGGCGGGGAATGTTGCCGCTGGCGTTGTAGTGCTTGTGCACGATCGGGCACAGGGGGTTGACCCATTCGAGAATGACGATCTTGCCCTGGTAGTCCGACAGCCGGTGGGTCTGACCATCGATGTCGGTGAGGGTGAAATTGGGGGCCGGCTGGCCGACCTCGGCGACCTTGGCCTGGGCGGCCAAGCCAAAGGTCAGGCCGAGCGCCAACAGGGGAAGCAGGTTCCTGATCGAGGATTTCATGGCGAAATGCGATGACTGCCGGGAAAAAATGTCCAGAAAAACACCCGGAACCGGCCGCGGGTGAAATTTCGGTGCATCTCGTTACCGGTTCATTCTTTGGCTTGGCGCCCGCTCACGCTTCCCGCTAGCTTCGGCCGCGTGACTGGCTGGCTCGGTGACTTCCTGCGCTTTTGGTGGGGATTGCTTTACTGGAATACCCGCAAGGGACTTTTTCGTTGGCGACGGAACCGGACATCGCCGCCCTGCCAGCACCCGAGCGACTCCGGCCGCGCCCGGGAGACCGGCTGCGAGGCGGCACAATCGTGGCACCGCCCCGGTCGGTTTCGGCACGTTTGCCCGCTGCTGATCGAAACGCCGGGCGGGCCGCGCTGCTCGGTGAATGCGCCTGAGGTGCGCCCATTCTGGGGCCGCGCCGCCGCGTGGTATACCGGGGCCGCGGCGGCGTGCTACCTGATGGTGGTGCTCGGCGGATTCGTCCTCCTGCGCCTCATCGGCTATCCGCTTTCCCCGCTGACGCTCGCCTGGCCGCCCCGCTGGCCCGAGCTGCGCGTGGCCCGGAGCGATTATTTTGCCGCCAAGGCGCGGCGGGCCCTCGAGGCTCACCAGATCAACGAGGCGATCCTCTCCCTCGACATCGCCTATCGCAGCGATCCCCGCAACTTCGACGCGGGATTCCAACTCGCCCAACTGCTGTCATTGGGCCAGCCCGAGGCCGCGGACGCCATCTTCGCGCGTCTCATGCGCGAACATCCCGGAAAGCGCGTCGCCGCGGCGGAGGCGTGGTACCGGATGCTGCTGATCTCCGGGCGCCTCGAGCGCGCCGCCAACCTCGCCTCCACCCTGTTTGTCGAGAACGCCGGCCAGCGCCCCGCCTGGCTCCACGCGCTCTTTTTTCTCACCCGTCACACGGGCGACGAGAAGGCGCTCCGGGAGATCGTCGCCAAGCATGCCGCCACCCTGGAGCCCATCTATGTCGCGCTGATCAATTCCGAATTGCTCATCGACGAGGGTCGGGGCCTGCAACTCGTCCGGGGTCTGACCGCGGAGTTGCCGGCGGACGCCGGCTCCTATGGGCCTTATTATCAGGTCAGCAGCCTGATCCGGCTGCGCCAGCCGGCCCCGGCCCTTTCGATGCTCAACCGGTATGCGAAGGCCAAACGGCTGTCGGCCGCGGACGAGTTTCAGCTCCGCCTTGAGCTTTTCGCCGCGGTGGACGACGAGGACCTGCTGCGGCAGCGTCTCGACAAGGGCGCGCTCAACCCGCGCGAGCTCGAGTTGGTGAGCAACCACCTCATCCGACACCCCAACGCCGCGGTGTTGCAGGCGCTGGCGCAGTGCCTCGAGCGCCACCCGGTGCCCCCCGACCCGGGGGCCTTCGCCGCCGATACGGCCTACCTGGCGGCGTGCGGCGTCGCCGGCGACTGGGAGAAACTGCGCGCGGCCGAGGCCCGGCTGAAACTTATCCCCGGAGTCCGCCTACCCCGGTCGGATCTGGTCGATTCGTTCTTCCGTCAGGCGGGAGCCCCCGCCCAAGTCACGCGGCTGTTTCCGGCCCTGCCCGGCCTCTCCCTGGCGACAATCTACGCGCTGTATGATCGCTATGACCAACCGCCGGCCCGCGTCTCGGTGCAGTTGACGCCCCCGCGATGACCTCCGCCGCCGTGCCCGACCTGCCTGGTCCCGCCCCCGGGGTCGCGGATGACGCGGCCCCGCCGACCGCGACCCGGACGCTGGCGCGGATTTGCGTGGCGGTCCTGGCCGCCCAGGCCGCCGCCTTGACCTTCTATCTGTGGCCGCAGTGGCGCCACGACCCGGACCTCTCCCACGGGTTCTTCATGCCGCTCGCCTTCCTGGTGTTGTGGTGGGAAAGCGGCCGGCACGGCCCGGCGCGGCATCCACGCGCCGGCGCGTGGTCCCTGCTCGCCACCGCGGCCCTGGCGGCCATCGCGTTCGCAGCGCTGGCCGCGGCGGGCCTTTTCGCGGTGTCGCTCGGCTGGTCGCACAGCCTCGTCTCGTTCACTCTCACCGGCGCGTCGGTCGCCGCCCTTCTGGCGGGCTTGTTCGCCCTGTCGCCGGAACCGCTGCGGATGGTGTCGCTCAACTGGACCAGCTTCGCGGCCGCGACGATGTGGCTGCTCGCCGCGCCCATGCCACCGGGGACGTATTCGACCGTCACGCTCAAACTGCAGACCGGGGTCACTGGGGCGGTGCTGGTCGCCCTCCACCTCCTCGGAGTGGCCGCCCGTCAGCAGGGCCACCTGATCGAGCTGGCCAACACCACGGTCGGTGTCGAGGAGGCCTGCAGTGGCATCCGCAGCCTGCTCTCCTGCGTCTTCGTGGGGTTCTTCCTCTCCGCCTTCCTGCTGCGCCGCCCGTGGTCCCGGGTGTGGCTGCTCGTCCTGGCGCCGGTGCTGGCGGTCGCCATGAATTTCGTCCGCTCTCTGACGCTGACCCTGCTCGTCAACGCCGGCGTCGACATCAACGGGTTTTGGCACGATGCGACGGGGTACGCCATTCTGGTGGTGACCGCGGTCCTGCTCGTGGGTGCGGCTCATCTCGCGGAGCCCGCGGGCGCGCGACCGCGGGAGGCCGCCCCTTCGCTGAAGCCCGCCCCCTCCTCCCGGCGGGCCTTGCTGTTGAGCCAGGTCGTCTTGGCGGTCGCCCTGGTGTCGGGCGGAGTCCTCACGTCGTTTTTCGTCCTTCACACCCGTCCCGCCCACCACATCGGCCCCCCGCCCGATCTCGCCGCCCTGTTGCCCGCGAGGTCCGCGGGTTGGACGGTGGAAACCGCCGGCGATCTCAACCGCTTCGCCGGCATTCTGGAAACGGACAATCTCGTGCAGCGCACCTACCTCAAAGGCCCCGAAAGCGATCCCACCCAGATCACCGTCTATCTGGCGTATTGGGCACCGGGACAGACCACCGTGAGCAATGTCGCCGTGCACACTCCGGATGCCTGCTGGCCCGGGGCCGGCTGGCAACCGGTGCCCGCCGCCGCCACCCGGCTTACTCCGGTCGTCGGCGGGCGAACCCTGCCGCCCGCCGAATGCCGACTCTTCACCAACCATGGGTTTCCCCAATACGTTTGGTTCTGGCACCTTTACGACGGCCGGGCGATCACGCAGCGGGATCCACGGTCGCCGCGGGAGTTGCTGGCGCTGGCCTGGCGTTATGGGTTCCGGAAGGACGGCGACCAGCTCTTTGTCCGCGTGTCGAGCAACCGGCCGTGGGAGACGGTCGCATCGGAACCGCTGCTGACCGAGATTTTCGCCCATCTGCGCCCGCTGGGGTTCTGAACGACCGATGCCCCTACGACTTACCACGCAGGAAAGACGATTTCTGACCGTGCTCGCCGTCCTCATCGTCTTGGGGCTGATCGGCCTGGCCGTGCTGTAGGCCGCCCGTGAACTGGACTCCGTTCCGCCGACGCACAGGGCCCGGGCGACCCGCGCGGCATCCGAGTTTGGATTTGCCTGCCCGATCATTCGGGTGGCATAACCCCACCCCTGTGTTCTCGAGGCAGATTGTCGCCCCCGACTCCACTCCTCGCGCCGGCCGGCGGAAATCGGCAACGCCGCCGTCCAGGGTCCGCCCGTCGCCAGCCCTATTCGCGCCATGAGCGATGAGGCGCCCAACCGCTCACGGCCCGACGGTGCCGCCATTGAGCAGCCCTCCGCGGTCGGACTGCTCGCTTGGTTGCCGTGGATCGCGGCTGCCGGTTTCGCGGTGGCCGCAGGATATCTCGGCCAGAAGTACCTTTCCGCCCGCTCCGAGCTGGTCGGCTTGAATGAACAATATCAGCTCGGAAAGATCGAAAGCCAGAGCTTGCGACAACAACTTGAAGCGGAGCGCATTATCTCCGCCCGCCGCCTGTCCGACCTCTCGGCCGATTCAGCCGGCGCCATCGATCCTGCCGGACTCGATTTTCTGTTCCTGCACGGGCCGGCCGCCGGCGGCCAGCCGGCCTCGGCGTTGGTGATGTGGAGCCCGAAGGCCCATCGGGGCCTGCTCATGGCGCGGCGGCTGCCCCCCCTGAAAGCCGGCCGGGATTATCAACTTTGGGTCGCGGGCCCGCCGCAGCCGGCGCCCGGGAGCGTCGGCGTTTTTTCCGCGGATGCTGCCGGCGAAGAGATCCGCTTTCCCTTCCGGATCGACGACCAGGTCACCCGGCCTGTTCGCTTCCTTGTCACGATCGCGCCAAAAGGCGGTGAGACCCACATCGAGGGTCCGGTTGTGTTGACCAGTCAGTGATTTACCCTTCTCCGGGGAATGGCATTATGGCGGTTTTGCGCTAATGTTGAACAGGGCCTCCGGGCGCTCCCAGAAACTCAATTGATACTTGTCACGCCTGCCCCCGCCCCAAGACTCCCCCGACTATGATTCTCAAGCCCAAGGTTCGCGGCTTCGTCTGCGTAACCGCCCATCCGCTCGGCTGCGCCGCGTACGTGCGCCAGCAGGTCGAATACGTCAAGAGCAAGGGCTTGATCAAGAACGGTCCCAAGCGGGCGTTGGTGATCGGTGCCTCCACGGGTTACGGCCTCGCTTCGCGGATTGCCGCCGCATTCGGCTCCGGGGCCGCCACGGTCGGCGTCTTCTATGATCGTCCCTCTGAAGACGGTCGCCCGGCCACCCCCGGCTGGTACAATTCGATCGCCTTCGAGCGCGCAGCCAAAGCCGAGGGCCTCTACGCGTCCAGCATCAACGGCGACGCGTTTTCCACCGCCGTCAAGGATCAGGCGATGGAGCTGATCCGCCGGGAAATGGGTCCGGTCGATCTTGTCGTCTACAGCCTGGCGTCGCCGCGACGCGTGCATCCGGTCACCGGGGCCGTGCACAAGTCGGTGCTCAAACCGATTGGCCGGCCGTACACCGCCAAGACCGTCGACACCGACAACGGCGCCGTCAACGAAGTCACGATTGAGCCCGCGACGCCGGAGGAGATCGCCGATACCGTCGCGGTGATGGGAGGTGAGGATTGGGAACTGTGGATGCAGGCGCTCGAGAACGCCGGTCTGCTGGCGCCCGGAGCGACGGCGGTCTCGTACTCCTACATCGGACCGGAAGTCACCTGGCCCATCTATCACCAGGGCACGATCGGCATGGCGAAGAACGATTTGGAACGGGCCGCCCGCCGGATCGACGCCATGCTCAAGGCGCGCGGCTACGGACGCGCCTTCGTCTCCATCAACAAGGCGCTCGTCACCCAGGCCAGCTCGGCCATCCCGGTGGTGCCGCTCTATATCTCGATTCTCTACATGATCATGAAGGCCAGGGGCACGCATGAGGGCTGCATCGAACAGATCCAACGCCTGTTTGCGTCGCAAATGTACAACGGCTCGGCCCTGGCCTTCGACGACGCCGGCCGCGTTCGCCTCGACGACCTCGAAATGCGACCGGACGTCCAGCGCGAGGTCGAAATCGTCTGGCCGCGGGTGACGACCGAAAATCTGTCCGAGCTCACCGACATCGAAGGTTACCGGGCCGAATTCCTGAAGCTGTTCGGTTTCGGCGTGGACGGCGTCGATTACGACGCCGACGTCGACCCCCATCAGACGTTCTGAAGTGGCCGCGCGCCGCGATCGAGCAATCGCGGCTTGCACCGGCCCCGGCGACCCTTGACCGTGTCAGGCCGTGCGCGCGGTCATCCAACGCGTCTCCACCGCCAGCGTCGCCACCGACGAGGGGTTGCTCGGCGCGATCGGCGCCGGCCTGCTGGTGTTGGTGAGCGTCGCCGCGGATGACACGACCACCGATGGAGCCTGGCTCGCCGAAAAGGTCGTCAAGCTCCGCATTTTCCCCGGCGAGGGAACGGCAGCGGCCGCGGGCGCGTCGATGGCCCGGGCCGTGACCGACGTGCGGGGCGAGATCCTGGTGATCAGCCAGTTCACGCTCCACGCCAGCGTTCGCAAAGGGACCCGCCCCTCGTTCAATGCCGCCGCGCGGCCCGAGGTCGCCGTGCCCCTCTACGAGGATTTCGTCGCCCGGTTGCAGCAGGCCCTGGGGCGCCCCGTGCAAACGGGTCGGTTCGGCGCGTTGATGAAGGTCAGCCTGGTAAACGACGGTCCGGTGACGATCATCATCGATACCCGCTGGCGGGAATGACCATCCGCGGTGGCGGCTCGCGGCGAGGAGGCGGGCAGATAGGCCCCCAAACGGCTTTTGGACCCGCTGTTTTGGTTCGCCGGGCGCCCGACACAACGTCCCCCCGGACGGTCCGATCGCTTCAAGCGACAATCCTGTCCCAGAAGGGGTCGCTAGGCGCGACCGAATTCTCAGCAGGAGTGCGGCGGAAAAACGGAAGCGCTGCAAAATCGCCTTCCCGATTTGCCAAACGGCGCTCCACCCCGCGTCCGCCAGACCCCTACACGAGGCGGAAGCGCTTGCGATAGGCGCTCGGTGTGCAGCCTTCGACCTGGCGGAAGACCACCGAGAATCGCTCGGCGTTTCCGAAGCCGCAACGCTCGGCAATCAGCGCCATGCTCAGGTCGGTCCCGCTCAGCAGTCCCCGGGCATGCAACAGGCGCACGCGAATGATTTCATCCCGAGGACTGCGGTGCAGGATCCGCTGAAACCTCTGTTCGAGCGTGCGGCGCGAGATCGGAATCTTTCGGAGAACGTCCTTCACGGTGAGACCTTCGCACGCTCTTTCTTGGATCGTGCGCAGCGCCGCCTGCAGCCGCGGCGATTCCACGGCGAGCAGGTCGGATGAAAGACGGTGCGCCACACCGTCGGGTGCGATCAACAACGGCGCGGGGGGCACATGTCCCGTGGCGAGCAGCTCTTCCATGATACGTGCGGTCTCGAACCCGATCTTCTCCCAGGGAATCCGCACGCTCGACAGCGGCGGGTGGGTGAGGCCGCAGATCAGTTCGTCGTTGTCGGTGCTGACGATCGCGACCTGCTCGGGAACCGGAATGCGGTTGTCCCGGCACACCTCGGCGACGATGCGTCCGTAGGGATCGTGCACCGCATACACGCCGACCGGCTTGGGCAGCGCGCGAATCCAATCCTGCAGTTCGGCGTCGGCGTCCCGCCAGTATTCGACGGACTGTGGATGCCGGGCCGGTTTGATCGTGAGCGTTTCACAGTCGGCATCGGCCGATCGCAGTCCGGCCCGAAATCCATCCAGCCTTTGCTTCGAGTACGGCGACCCGTTGCCGAGAAACGCGAATTGCCGCAGGCCGATATCCAGCAAGTGCCTGGCCGCCGTTGCGCCGACCGCGACATCGTCGGCGTCCACGCTGCCGACGCCGGGGAGCGTCACGTCGGCGGTCGTCACGACCGTGGGCAAGCCCATCGCGACCAGCGCCTCGGTTCGGCCCGGTTCCCATTGCGTGATCAAACCGGCCGGCCGCCATTGCTTCACCACCTCGAGCAGTTCGTCGAAGGGCCGGTTCGCGTCGATCAGCCAGTAGTCGCGCGACCCTTGCGAATAGTACTGCATGCCGGCGGAGAGCCGCCGGATGTTCGTGGTCGATAGCACGATGGCGACGTGGGTACGGTCGGTCATGATGGGGGAGCGGGCGTAGCGGCCTCCGCTCTCGCTGCTGCCAATAACATGTAAGATTAGCCGATCACCGGCCGCTGCGCAATTCGACAAGAAATAGCCGCATAATGCGGTGGGACGCGCCGGATCCGTCTGCTAGAATCCGGCCGTCGACTGAGCCGGGTGTGGCGGACGCGTCAGCTTGGTTCATCTTGTCCCCAGTGCGGCATGCGCCGCTCCCCGCTGTGATCCGCGGATCCCGGCCCGGGTTGTTCTCCAGCTCAACCTTTCGCAATCCCGCAAAGCGCCTCGAGGTCATTCCCCTTGTCCGCAATTCCTCGACGTGGATTCGCGTGCCGTCGTCCGATTTGCTGCTGGCGACGGCCACGAACCGCGTGACGTGGTCTGCGCGGTCCGGCCGGCGGCGCGACGCGGGCTTTCGAATCCCGTCGGCAAAACAGAAATCCGACCAAACAGAATCGGTCCAGCTATGAAAAATCATCGTTTGTTGACATTGGTGCTCCTCGTGTCCGCCTTGGCCCCCGGAGCTTTTTCGGCGGAGGAAATTCCCCTCGTCTATGAGGTTGAAAATACGGGCGACTACTTCGCGATCCCGACATTCCCCGACTATGACTACCTCCCGATCGTTCGACCCTTGCCGGATCCGTTCCGGTTCGCCGACGGAACCCGCGACGAGTCGTTCGCCGCGTGGGAGGAACACCGCAACGAAATCATGGCCGCGATCGAGAAATATGAGATCGGATGGAAACCGGATGCCGCGGACCTCGAGACGACCGCGACCTACATTCCGCCCGGGGCGCCGGGTTCCTACGGAACAAACGCCGGCAAGCTGACGGTGGTGACCACGAGGCTTTCGAACGGGAAGACGGTTACCCAGACCGTGAAGGTCTGGATTCCGCCGAGCTTTCCGGGCATGGCCTCGTATCCTGCCCTAATCGCGATGCGCAATGGGACGTCGTCATCCGGCAACACTGCAAACTATGGCAGCCTCGGGTCCCGCGTTCTTGGGGCCCGCCCGATCGCAACGATCGACTTCAACCACAATGCGGTGACGAACTACAGCGGATCGACCGACAAGAGCAACGACCCGTTCTACCAGATGTATCCTGAATTCATTGCTGCCGGCCATCAGACTGCGGGACAATACGACAGCACTTCGGGACAATACGCAGCCTGGGCTTGGGGCGTGAGCCGGCTCATCGATGGCATCGAGATCGCCACTCACCAAGCGGAGAATCCGCTGCCTGTTGATTTGAGCCATCTGGCGGTGACCGGCTGCTCCTACGCAGGAAAGATGGCGCTCTTCTGCGGAGCGTTCGACGAGCGGATTGCCCTGACCATCGCGCAGGAAAACGGCGGCGGCGGAGCCGCGGCCTGGCGCGTCTCCCAGGAGATCGAGGGCAATCGCGAGGTCGAGTCCCTCACGAACACCGACCACAAATGGTTTGCTTCGCAGATGTTCCAGTTCAGCCAGAACAACGTTTACAAGCTGCCGACCGATCACCACGAGTTGATGGCCATGGTGGCGCCCCGCGCGTTGCTGCAAACCGGCAACACGAACTACCTCTGGCTCTCGAACCGGTCCAACTACGTGTCGTCACGCGCCACGCAGCGGATCTATGAGACGCTCGGAATCGGCGACCGCTTCGGTTTCATCATCGACGGCGGACACTCCCACTGTTCCCTCCCGACCACCCAGGATGCGCCGCTCGCCGCCTACGTCGACAAGTTCCTCCTCGGCGACACCGGGGTCGACACCTATGTCAGGGTCCATCCTTACGGCGACGACTTCGACTACGCCCGCTGGACCGCGTGGTGGGGCAGCAACAAGCCGACGCTGACGGATTGGAATCCCGGCAACGGCAAGCTGGTCCAGTATGTCAATCGTCCCGTGGATGTGTCTGGCGGCGGAATCGTCAAGGCGGGCTTCGCCGTCGCGCTGCCCTTCGAGCATCCGGAAGCAAACGCGAAAATGGTGGGCGGCAGCGTGCAGCTCGACGTCTACAATCCGGACGGCCGCTGCTACACGCTCACGGTGCCGTTCGAGAACAACCTGACCTACCTGATACCGGAGAACTTCATGGGCTGGGTCCCGTCCGCGAACCAGAAGAGCCCGCTCACGTATCAGGGCTCCGCGACGGCCGGTTTCGGCGGTTCCGTGAAGAACCTCGTCTTCAGCGCGGTGGGCGCGAACCTCACGTCCGGCGCCGGCAACCCTGCGGGGCCCGGACTCGCCACCGACACGGGTGATCCGATCGACGTGCGCTTCCACGTCGACACCGGCGCGGGCGGCGCCAGCGGAAGCTGGAGCCCGACGGTCACCGTCGCCAACCCGTAGCATCGGTCTGCAGGGATCTTGCCGTGGGGGGGGGGGGGACCCCCCCCCCCCCAATTTTTTGGGCCCGCCCCCCCCGTCCCGGCCCCCCCCGCGCGCCCCCCCCCGCGCAAGGCACCCACGAAACACAACACTCACAA
>JBJKRD010000509.1:0-6142 GCA_046704925.1 Opitutaceae bacterium
ACGCGACGTTCGCGTCCTGCCGGTCGCCGGTAGCCTGTTCTTTTGTCGGCCAAGTCAATCCGGTCTGGTCCGTCCTCCCGTCGGCGCGGGCGGGCGGCGATCCGCCGTCCGCCGCCACCGATTCGCCCGGTGGCAGTCGGTGGTCGCCACCCGGGGCCGCGGGTCCCACCGGACGCCATCCCGGCCGGGCCGGTTTTCGATGAGCCATTTCGCGACGACTGATTCAAGATAGCGATCCAGCCACCACCTCCCATGGCCACAATCGTATGCCCAGTGCTCCGTGATGCCGGCCGCCGGGCGCTCTCGCTGGCGGTGCTGCTCGGCGGCGCGCTCGCAGCCCGCGCCGTGCCGGCCCCCGCCCGCCCGCCGGGCGCGTCGCCCCCGCTTATGCTCGGGGCGTCCTGGTATCCCGAACAATGGCCCGAGAGCCGGTGGAACGCCGATCTCGACCTGATGGAGGCGGCCGGGCTGCGCGTGGTCCGCGTCGGCGAATTCGCCTGGAGCAGCCTCGAGCCCTCGGAGGGCCATTACACCCTCGACTGGCTGGACCGGGCCATCGCCGCCGCCGCCGCCCACCACATCTTCGTGGTGATCGGCACGCCGACCGACGCGCCGCCCGCCTGGCTCACCGTCAAGTATCCCGAGACGCTCCGCGTCGATGCCAACGGCCACCGTCTGAGCAACGGCGAGCGGCGCCAGTTCTCCTACTCCAGCCCGAAATACCGCGAGCTGTGCCGGCAGATCGTGGAGCAACTGGCCCGCCGCTTCGGGCACAATCCCGACGTCATCGCCTGGCAGATCGACAACGAATACACCGAGGATTCCTTCGACCCCGAGTCGCGCCGCCTCTTTCACGAATGGCTCCAGGCGAAGTACCATACGCTCGACCATCTCAACCGGATCTGGACCACCGCCTACTGGAGCGAAACCTTCAACTCGTGGGACGAGATTCCCATGGGCGTCGGGAACCAGAACCCAGGCCTGCTGCTCGACTACAAGCGGTTTGTCACGCACGAATGGCTCGGCTTCCAGCAAAACCAGCTCGACGTGCTCCGGGAATACGTCGCCCCGTGGCAACGCATCACCACCAACCTCGGGGGACTGGGCTGGGCCGACCGCTTCAACCGCCGCCAGATCGCCGCGCCGCTCGACTTCATCTCGTGGGACGCCTACGTGGCCCGGCAGGAAGTCACCGCGCCCGGCCACGGCGCGGTCTACGCGGCCCTGCCGCACGTCGATCCCTACCGCATGGGCGCCACCCACGATCTGGTGCGCGGGTGGAAGCACCGGAACTTCTGGGTCATGGAGATGCAGCCCGGCTCGGTCGACTGGGCCGCGATCAGCAGCTCGCTCGACCGCGGGGAAACGCGGGCCATGGCGTGGGAGGCCGTCGGCCACGGCGCGGACCGCGTCCTGTTCTGGCAATGGCGTTGCGCGCTCAACAGCCAGGAACAATACCATGGCGCCCTCGTGGGTCCGGGTGGGGAGCCGCTGCCTTTCTATGCCGAGGCGAAGCAGACCGCGGCGGACTTCGCCAAGGCCGGCCCCGCGCTGGCCGGCACGACCCCGGTGTCGCAGGTGGCCATCCTGCACAACTACGACAGCCGCTGGGCCATCGACTTTCATCCGCAGAGCATCCGGTACGACCAGATCGGGGTCCTGCTGGATTATTACCATCCCCTGCGGGATCTCACCCAGTCGGTCGACATCGTTTCTCCCTGGGCGGACCTCGGGCGCTACAAGCTCGTCGTGGCGCCCAGCCTCAACGTCATCTCCCCGGAACTCGCCCGGCATCTCGCCGCCTATGTCGAGCACGGCGGGCACCTCGTGCTGGGTCCCCGGTCCGGCATGAAGGACGAGTTCAACGCCTTGAACGCCGAACGTCAGCCCGGGCCCCTCGTCCCCACCCTGGGCGGCCGGGTGGAGCAATTCTACCCGCTGGTGTCCGACGTCCCGGTCGCCGGTGACTGGGGCGACGGCCACGCCACCATCTGGGCGGAGATGCTGTCGACCTCCTCACCCGCGACGCACGTGCTCATGCGCTACGGCGTCAGCGACGGCTGGCTGGACGGCCAGCCCGCCGTGATCACGCGCGCCGTCGGTCGCGGCACGATCACCTATGTCGGCGCCGTGTTGGATCCATCGCTGATGCGGGCCGCGGTGAAAACCTGGGTGGCGGCCGCCGGCGTCGACAGCCCCACCCTGCCGGTGCCCCCCGGCGTCGAGGTTTGTCGCCGGGTCGGCGCCGGCCACGAAGTCTTCGTTCTGCTCAACTTCGCCCCGCAGGCGGTCGCGTTCGCGCTGCCGCAGGCGATGGACGACGTCCTCCACGGCGGCTCGGTCCAGGATCTCCGTCTGCCGCGCTACGGCGTCGCCATCCTGTCACGGACGCTCGCGTCGGCCCCCGCGCATCCGTGAAACCGCCGCTGTCCCGTCCCCCGCGCCATGAGCATGTTTGACACCGTCGGCCGATCCGCCGCCACCGCCGACCGCAAGGAGAATACCCGGCGCAAGCTGGAACGCCTGAACCGCGCCCTGCGGCATGAGGAGCCGGACCGCGTGCCGATCAGCGATTTCTTCTGGGGCGGCTTCACCCGGCGCTGGCGCCAGGAGCTCGGGCTGGCCGACGACGCGAGCCCTTATTTTCACTACGATCTCGATCTGATCACCACCGTGCCGAACATGGACCCGTGGATCCGGCCGTTCGCGACGCTCCGCGAGACCGCCGAGGAGGTCGTGGTCAAAACCGGCTTCGGGGCCATCATGCACAAACACTTCGCGTTTCCGATGCCGGAAATGCGGACCTGGGAGACCGACACGTTCGAAAAGCTGGAGCAGGTCGAGTTCGACGACCCGCGCGACCCGCGCCGGTTCTTTGCCGCGGGCGACAACCAGATCGCGGGCGTAGGCGACGGCTTTGAGCGCAACTCGCCGGCGTGGATCGACACGGTGCGGTCGCTGCGCCCCGATCTGCCGGTCTACGGCAGCATGATCGAAGTCAGCGAGTGCCTGACTCGTCTTGTCGGTCAGGAAAACGCGCTCCTGTGGATCGGGGAGTTTCCTGAACGCATGGGTGGGGTCGTCAACCGGCTTGGCCGGCACTTCGTCGAGTGCGCCCAGGCGGAGATCGACGCGGCCGCCGGCCTGCTGGACGGCTTCGTGATCTGGGGCGACGTGGCCTACAAGAAGGCCTTGTTCTTCTCCCCGGCCTACTGGCGGAGGTATTTCAAACCATGGGTGGCACAGATGACCGACTACGCCCATGCGCACGGCCTGCCCGTCATCTACCACGGCTGCGGCAACGTGAAGGCGATTCTCCCGGACATGATCGAACTCGGCATCGACGGCTACAACCCGCTGGAGGCCAAGGCGGGGCTGGACGTGGTCGATCTGCGGCGCCAACACGGCCATCGCCTGGCGTTCTGCGGCAACAGCGACATGCGGGTCTGGGAGTCGGGTGACCGCGAAGCCATCCGCCGCGAGGTGCTGCGCAAGCTGAACGCCGCCCGCGGCGGCGGCTACGTGTTCATGTCCGACCACTCCGTCAGCAGCGCCGTGGCGGGCGCCTCCTACGACTACATCGTCGGACTCGTGCGCGAGTACGGGCGGTATCCGCTCCACCTGGGCGAATTCGCGGAGGAATTCCCCCCGCCGGCCGCTTGAACTCCCGGCCGGGATCCCCGCCACCGTCTCCACCTCCTATTCGGCCCCTCTTTATGAAACGCTACGGCATGGTCATCGGGCTGCGTCCCGGAAAGGTTGAGGAATACCAGCGGCTCCACGCGGCGGTGTGGCCGGATGTGTTGAAGATGATCCGGCAATGCCACATCCGGAACTATTCGATCTTCCTCCGGAGACTCGCCGACGGCCGGCCCTACCTCTTCAGCTATTACGAGTATACCGGCCGCGACTACGAAGGCGACATGGCCAGGATGGCGGCCGACCCGACGACTCGGCGCTGGTGGGCGCTCTGCATGCCGTGTCAAAGGCCCCTGGCCGGCCGGGCCCGGAACGAATGGTGGAGCCCCATGGAGGAGGTCTTCCACGCCGAGTGAACGCGGATGCGGCCGGATCCGTCCCTCGGGGAACCTTGAAACCGGGAATCACGGATCGGGCGGACCACCTCCGGTGCGCCCGCGTCGATTGCCGATCAACCATCACCGAATCCCGGCCTCACAATCGCGCCGCCTCGTCACGCCCCGGCGGATTTCCCCTCGCGGCGCTTCACCATCAGCAAATGCTCGCACGCCAACACCGTTTCTCCCCGCTGGTTCTTCGCCTCGACCTGTTCCACCACAATGCCGAATTGGGGGCGCTTCGGGTCGTCGCGCTTCTCCTTCACCGTGCAACGGGCGGTCAGCGTGTCGCCGAGAAAAACCGGCTTGATGAAACGCAGCCGGTCGTAGCCGTAGGAAAAAGCCTCGGGATTGATCTCCCCCGCGGTCAGACCCACGGCCAGGCTGAACACCAGCGTCCCGTGCGCGATGCGCTGGCCGAAGGGTTGCGTCCGGCACCATTCGGCGTCCATGTGGTGGGGATAGAAATCCCCCGTCTGCCCGGCATGCAGCACCACGTCGGCCTCGGTGACGGTGCGTCCCGTCGAGGCCCGGGCGGCCCCGGGTTCGTAGTCTTCGAAGTATCGCGTCGTCATGGAAGCAGCCCCAGGGCCCCGGTGATCTCCCGCGCGGTGGCGCGCACCGACTCCAGCAGCGCCGCGTCGTCGGACCGCCGGTCCCGCCGCGTCAGCCGCGTCACCGCCAGCGCCGCCATCACCCCGCGGTCCGGCCGGCCCACCAGCACCGCGAAATCCCGGACCCCTTCGATGGATTCACTTTGCGCCGTGGACACGCTGCGGCTGCGGAGCCCCGCCAATGCTTCCTCGAAGCGCGCCCGTTTGCGAACGCTGAGGCTCCGGCCCGTGGGGGAATCGGCGATGACTCTTTCCCGCTCCTCGGTGCCCAGATGCGCGAGCAGCAGGCGGCCCGAGGCGGTGGTCATCGGGTCGAACATCCCCCCGACCTCGAACGAGAGCCGGACGTGCGCCGGGCATTCCTCCTGCGCCACCACCAGCAACCGCCCGCGCTCCAGGACGCTCAGGTGGCACGACTCGCACAGCGACTCCGTGAGCGCCCGCATCGGCTGCCGGGCGACCCGCAACAGGTTGTTCACCACCGAATGCCCGTGCGCCAGGGCGAAGAGCTTCAGCGACAGGCTGTACCGCCCGGATGCCGTCTCCCGCGCGAGATATCCACGCCGCTCCAGGCAGTTCAACATCCGGAACAATTCGCTGCTGCTGCGGCGCAGGCGCACCGCCAGTTCGGCCAGCGACTGCGGCGCCGCCGCCTCCCCGAGGGCTTCGAGGATGTCGAGGCCTTTTTCCAGCGCCGGCACCGGGTATTCGGGGAGTTTGGGCATTTCCCTCTTGCTTATGTTCACTAATGAAATCCTTTTTTGCAAATAAAAGTGCCGCATAATCTTCCACCCCAACCGGCGCTGCCGCGGGTCCTGCACCCGATTGTGCTGCTGGGGGCGGGTGGCATCGTCAGGGACGCCCATCTGCCGGCCTACCGGCTGGCGGGGTTTCCCGTCGCCGGGATCTACGATCTGGACGCCGGTCGGGCGCGTTCCCTCGCGGCCGCCTTCGCGATCCCGCGGGTGTTCTCGTCGCTCGCCGAGGCGGTGGCGGAGGCGCCCGATGGCGCCGTGTTCGACGTGGCCGTACCCGCCTCCGCCCAGCGTGAACTCCTGACGGCGCTGCCCGATGGTGCGCCGGCCCTCATCCAGAAGCCGCTGGGCGAAAACCTGGAGCAGGCGCGCACGCTGGCGGCCTTGTGCCGGCAAAAACGGCTGCGCGCCGGGGTCAATTTCCAGCTCCGTTATGCTCCGTGCGTGGCCGCGGCCCGCGCCGCCATCGCCGCCGGCGCCATCGGCGACCTGCACGACGTCGAGGTGCGGGTCACGGTCTTCATGCCCTGGCACCTGTGGACCTTCCTGGAGCGTCTGCCGCGGGTGGAGATCCTTTACCACAGCGTTCATTACGTGGATCTGATCCGTTCCTTTCTGGGCGACCCCCGGGGCGTGTACGCGAAGACGTTGAAACACCCCCGGACCGTGCGGCTTGCGTCGACGCGCACCGCCATCC
>JBJKRD010000510.1:0-5489 GCA_046704925.1 Opitutaceae bacterium
AGCAGCTCGCGATCGGTCCCGACTTGGATGAACAGCTGGTGCGCGCGGCCGGCGACCTGCCACTCCTGCCAGAGGATTTCCAGGTTCACCTGGCGTTGGTGGGCCCGGGCGGCGGCGCGCGCGGCGGCACGGGTGAACAGGGCCTGCAGGTCTTCGGCGAGGCCGAGGCTGTAGCCGTGGTGGAGGGCGGACTGAGTCAGGGAGCCGGTCAACAGCGGATCGGGCAGCAGGCCCGCCTCCAGCAGTTGCGCGGCCGCGATGCCGGCGCGCCGGCGTTCCGCCTTGAGCTCGGGATTGTTGAGGACGGCGAGCGTCATGACCGTGGTCGCGTCGAGCGGTCGGGCCGGATCGATCGGGTGGGGCGCCAGCCCGGGGAGATCCAGGCGGCCCGCCGGGATGGTCAGGGAAGGGGCGGCCGCGAGATCCGGGGCGGTCGGCAAGGGCTCCGGACGGTAGGTGGCGCAGCCGGCCAGGAGCACCACGCCGAGACAGGCTGCGCACCGTGCCGACCCAAGCCCAGGATGCCGCCTCATCGGACGCCTCCTTTCGCGAGCTGCCGGCGCCGCCAGTGGAGGTAGAGCGCAGGAATGAGGTTGGTCGTGCGCACTGCGCTCCAGATGACGCCGCCCAGGATCACGACGGCGAGCCCTTGTTCGGGCGCGGCGCCCTGGCCCCAGCCGAGCGCGGTCGGGAGCATCCCGAGCGCGGCCGTGGCGGCGGTCAGCACGATCGGGCGGAACCGCACGTGGATCGCCTCCCGCACCGCCTCTTCCAACGGCAGGCCCGCCGCCTCGTTGCGCCGGGCCCGATCGAGCAACACGATGCCATGGCCCAGGCCGATGCCGATCAAGGTCACGAAAGCGACGAGGCCGGTGGCATTCAGGCCGACCCCGCTGACGATGAGCGCGAGCGCGCCGCCCATCAGCGCCAGGGGAATCTCCAGCAGCAGGAGGCCCGGCACGAGCCGGCCGTCGAATTGCAGGATCAGAATGCCGACCATGAGCACGAAGGCGGCCAGCGCGGCGGCGCCCAGGCCCAGCGCCGCCTGCTCCAGCTCCGAAAACAGTCCCGCGAACGCGATGCGATAGCCGGGCGGCAACGAGAGTCCCGCGAGGGCCTTCTGCGCCGCCCCGACCGTGCGGCCCAGGGGGCCGGTCGGCGTGGCCAGGATCTCCAGGGCGCGGGCGCCGTCGAGGTGGCGCAGTTGGTTGGGGGTCGCTGCGAGCTTCAACGTCGCGAGCTGGCCCAGCGGCGTCCAACCCTGGGTGCGGATCGGCACGGCGTCCAGTTGCTGCAGGGTCTTTTCCGGCGCATCGGCGAGGCGGACGTAAAGGTCCAGCGGCACGTTGCCTTCGGGCACGCGCGCCACGACGGTGCCGGCCAGCAGCGGCTCAATCTGGGCGTAGAGCTGCGCCGGCGTCAGGTCGTGGGCGGCCAGGGCCCGCGGGCGCGGCAGGATTTGCAGCTGGGTCACCGGATAGGCGTCGTTGTTGAAGATGTCGGTCAAGGCCGGGATCGACCGCAGGCGGGTCGCGATGGTTTCCGACAGGGACCGCAGCCGGCTGACGTTGCTGCCAAACAAGCGGAATACAAACGGCTGCGGCAGCCCGGAAAGGCTTTCGCCCACGCGCTCGATCGTGGGGGTGTCGAGGGATACCTGCACGCCGGTCATCTGCGACTCGGCGAGCACGCGCCGGCCGATCCGATCGAGGGAGTTCACGTTGACGCCGGGCTTGAGGGCGACCTGCATCTCGCCGGCATAGGCGGGCTCGGTGTAGGCCGTGGAGGCCGCCGAGCCGATGCGCGCGAAGACATGCGCCACGGCCGGATCCGCCAGGAGCCGGCGGGTGATCGCAGCCACCGCCGCACCGGTGTCGGCCAGCGAACTGCCGGGCGGCAGGGTGAAACTTTCCAGCAGGACCCCTTCGTTGGGCAGCGGCAGGAAGTCGACCGGCACGAGGACAAGGCCGACGAGGCTCAGCGCGAGCACACCAAAGGTGATCGCCAGGCTCAGGCGCGGACCCCGCGCCACGAGGCGGAACAGCCGTTCGTTCAACCCGCGCAGGCGCTCCAGCGCGCGGCCGCCCGACGTGGGCGAGGTCCGCGGTCGCGCCCGGATGAAGCCGAGGCCGAGCGGAATCAAGCTCAACGACACCAGCAGCGACGCGGCCAACGCCAGGGTCATGGCCAGCGCAAACGGGATGAAGAAGAGACCGGCGAGGCCGCCGACAAAGAGCAGCGGGACGAAGACCGCGATGTTCGTCAGCGTCCCGGTGATGTCGGGTACGGCGATGAGTTTTACGCCGTGCCAGATGCCGGGCCAGTGCGCATCGCCCTGCTCCCAGCAGTGGTAAATACTCTCCAGCACGATGATCGCGTCGTCGGCCAGCAGGCCCACGGCGACCGTCAGCGCGCCGAGCGTCATCAGATTGAGGCTTCGGCCGGCCGCGTATAGCCCGCCCACCGCGAGCAGCAGCGACAGGGGGATGCTGAAGGCCAGGACCCAGATGCCGCGGCCGGCGCCGAGGATCCAAAACAGCAGGCCCACGGCCAGCAGCCCGCCGAGCACCAGGTTCCGCCCCAGATCGGTGCCGACCATGTGCACGAGGTGGCCCTGGTTGTAGGTCCGGACCCACCGCACCCCGGCGGGCAGCAGGTTGCGCGTGTGGTCGAGCGTGGCCTGCACGGCGTCGGTCACGGGCACGGTGGAGGCGTTGGGCTGTTTGAAGACGGTGACGGCGACGCTGGGGCGGCCATCGAGCGAAACGGCGTTGTGCGTCGGCACCGGGGCGCGAATGACCCGCGCGAGGTCGCGCAGCAGGATGGGGCCGTGCGGACCGCGCACGGGAATCCGCTCCACGTCCGCCACGCGGACCGGCAGGCTGCGCGCTTCGATGAGCACATCCTGGTGCCCCTCGGAAACGTAGCCGCCGGGGCTCAGGAGCACCTGGTCCCGCAGCGCCCGCACGATGGCCGTGATCGGCACGCCGTACCGGCGCAGGGCGGCGGGATCGGGCTGGATCCACAACGCCTCGTCGCCGGCGCCGTAGACCTCCACGCGTTGCACGCCCGGCAGGGCCCGCAAGGCGGGGGCCACATCCGCGAGCACGGCGCGCTGCACCGCGGCTGGCGCGACGCCGGCGGGAATCTCGGCCGTGTAGTCCGCCACCTCGTTGATGGCGTTGCCCATGATCTCCGCCAGCGGACGCGCGGCGGTCGGCAGGTCGCCCCGGGCCCGGTCGATGGCGCCGTTGACGGCCTGGAGGTCGAGCTGGGCCGCGGTGCCCGCACGGAAGCGGATGTCGGTTTCGACCGTGCCGTTGCCCATGACCGAGCGCACGCTGGCCAGATCGGGCAGGGCGAGGATCCGGCCTTCGAGCGGCCAGGCGACCAGCGTTTCGAGTTCGCTCGCGGTCGCGCCCGGCAGGTGGGTCACGACGCTGATCTGCGGGAAATTGAACCGCGGCAGGACCTCGACCGGTATGCGCCAGACGGCCCAGGCACCGAAGACCGCGAGCGCACCGTACACCAGGCCCCAGAGGAGGGGACGCTGCAGCAATCGGCGCACCTTGGATTCGCCCGGCATCGGCGGCCTCAATCCGGCGGCTGATAGTTTTTGGCGATGCTTTGGTGGAACCGCAGATAGGCGTTTTCGACCACCACCTCATCGCCGGGAGCAAGACCGTGCTCGAGGTAGGTCTGCCAGCCGCGGGCCGGAGCCGGCATGACCTGCCGTCGTTGGTCGCCCTTGGCAGTGTGCAGCAAAACCCACCAGCGGCCCTGGTCGAGCACCAGCGCGCGGGTCGGCACCGCCACGAGCGCCCGGGTCGGTCCGTCCAGGATCACGGTGCCGGACTCGCCGTTGCGCCAGCCGGGCGGAGGTCTGGCCGCCAGGAGCCCGACGGAGCGACCGCCGTCAGCCGCCTGCGCCGCGAACACCGCCGCCACGGTGACGGGAGTCGGGTCACCGCCGTCAGCCGGGACAAAACGGCCGGCCATGCCGGGGCGAACGGCGGCCGCGTCGCTGCCGTAATAGACGGCGCGAGCCCATAGGCTGTCGGCCGGCTGGAGGGTCATCATGGTATCGCCGGACGCGACTTGGGTCCCGTTCGCGACTTCCACTGCCAGCACAAGTCCCGCCACCGGTGCGGTCACCGTCGCAAAGCGTCGGCGTGCCTCGAGCCGGGCGCGGGCGGCCGCGAACTCCCCGCGTGCCGCCGCGAGGGCGGCCTCGGCGTCGGCCACGGTCTGTTGTGTGGCAAGATGCGAGGCCAACTGTCCGCGCAGGATGGCCAGCGTCTTCCCGGCCGCCGCCAGGCGGGCCCGCGCCGCTTCGACCGCGGCGTCAGCCTGGACCAACGCGACGTGGATCGCCGGACCGCCCAAGGCGCCAAGCTTCTGACCGGCGCGGACGGTCGCGCCCGGGGTGATCCCCAAACCCTCAACGGTTCCGGCTTCCATGGCCCGGATGGGCAGCAGGGCGACCGGTTCCACCTGGGCATACGCTTCATAGTGCGCCGTCACGTTCTGGGCCTTCACGGTCACGACCCCGGTGTCGGCTGCCCGCAAACGGTTGGACCCGAGGGCCCAAAACGCGCCCACCAGCAAAAAAATACGAAACCTGCCTGCCTGCCTCGCGCTCACGTCGACAGCATAACGCAAGCCTGCTTACAGGACCCTGAGCGCAACCTGACAAACCTGTCAGCTTGGCGCGGTTTCCAGGCACCGCCGGGAGAGGCGGGACGCAAAGACCCTGCAGGGACCAATTGATGCGGGATTCCTCATTCGCGGATTGCCATTCCACGGAATGAGCCCGCCTCAGCGCCCACCGTTTGCTGCGGTGTGCGAATCTCCGGGCCCCAGACCCTCGAAGACGTCAGCCCGCCGGAAAGACCAGGGTGAACCGCGAGCCCCGGCCGACCTCGCTCTGCACCTCCACCGATCCGCCGTGCAGGGTCATGATCGATCTCACGATCGCGAGGCCCAGGCCGGTGCCGGTCGGGCGCTGGGTCCGCGCCGGATCCACGCGATAGAGGCGTTCGAAGATGTGCGGCAGATGGGCGGCGGGGATGCCGGCCCCGGTGTCGCTGACGATGACGGCGAGCCCGCCCGGGCCCCGCGGCGCGAGTTCGACCAGGACCCGGCCGCCGCGCGGGGTGTGATTGAGGGCGTTGGACACGAGGTTGCTGACTGCCTGGCGGAGCAGCAGCGGATCGGCGCGGATCTGTCCCCGGCCTTCGCAGCGCACCTCCACCCCGCGCTCCTCCGCAAGGGCGTCGTAGTATTCCCGCACGACGTCGATGGATTGCCGCACGTCGCACGGCCCGCGGGTGATGCCGGTCGTGGGACTGTCCGCCCGCGCCAGGAACAGCAGGTTGTCGATCAAATCGCCGAGGCGGGCGTATTCCTCAAGGCTGGACTCGAGGATGCGCCGGTACTCCTCCGGCGTGCGCACCTGCGAGAGAGCGACGCCGGCCTCGCCGCGCAGG
>JBJKRD010000511.1:0-8149 GCA_046704925.1 Opitutaceae bacterium
GGCCGGCGGCCCCGCCGGCCCGCTCGTGTGGGCGCACAATCCGGGTTTGGGGCGGAACCTCGTCCTGGCCCGCGCGTTGGTCGAGGTCTGCGCGAGTCGGGGAATCCGGCTCATCTTTCATCATCACGACTGGTGGTTCGACAACCGGTGGCGCCGGTGGGCCGAGATGCGGCGGTCCGGCTTCCGGTCCCTCGCGACGGTGGCGGCAACGGTTTTTGCCACGGCGCCGAACGTGCGTCATGCCGCGATCAACCAGGCCGACGCTGCCATGCTGCGGCGGCATCTTCCGGGGCGGGTCGGGTGGCTGCCCAATCCCGCCGGGACGCAACTGCCGCCGTCGGCGGCGCGACGCCGCGCGGCCCGGGCGTGGCTGCGACGGCGGCTGGGCGATGATGGTCCGGTCTGGCTGATGCCGTGCCGGCTGCTGCGCCGGAAGAACATCGCGGAAGCCCTGCTGCTGACCCGCTGGCTGCGGCCGGAGGCCTGGCTGGTGACCACCGCGGGGGCCAGCTCAGCCGACGAGGTCCCTTACGCCCGCCGGCTGGCCGCGGCCGCCCGACACCACCGCTGGCGGCTGCGCCTCGGCATTCTGGAAAAGGGCGGACCGGCGGCCCCGTCGGTCCGGGAGCTGATTGCCGCCAGCGAAGTGCTGCTGATGACTTCGCTGCAGGAGGGCTTCGGCCTGCCGTATCTCGAGGCGACCGCGGCCGGACGTCCGCTGATCGCCCGCTCCCTGGCCAACATTGCGCCGGACCTGGCCCGATTCGGATTCCGCTTTCCGCAGTATTACCGCGAGGTGATGGTGGATCCGGCGCTGTTTGACTGGACGGCGGAGTGCCGGCGGCAACGTCGCCTGCGGGGCGGCTGGCGGCGCCATCTGCCCGGCACGTGCCGTCACCTGGCCGGGCGGCCGCCGCTGCCGGTCACGGCGACCGCGCCGCGGCCGGTGGCTTTCAGCCGGCTGACCTTGGACGCGCAAATCGAGGTCCTGGCGCGGCCGGCCGGGGAGAGCTGGAACCTGTGCGCGCCGTTGAATCCCGGCCTGGAGGGCTGGCCGGCGCTCGCCGCCCGCAGGGCGTTGGAGGTGACGCCGTGGCCGCGCGAGGCGGAAACCTGGCTGGGCGGAAAGGCTTATGCCCGGCGGTTCGGGCGTCTGTTCTCCGGGAACCCGGCGCGAACGATCTCCCGGGAGGCCAGCCTTGCCGCGCAGACGGATTTCATGCGGAACAGGATGGCGTCGGTCCATCAATATCCCTTATTGTGGGATCGCGACCTATGAGAATTCGCGTCGTCTGCTTCGATGTCTACTGCACCCTCCTCGACGTCGGACCTGCGCCGGTGGACGCCGAGGTGCGCTGGAGCCAGCTCTGGCATCACCGGATCGGAACGGCCCCGCGCCTGACGCGCGAGGAGTTCTGCGAATCGTGCCGGCGGATCATCGACCGGGAGCATGTGGCGGCCCGGATCCGGGGCGTGCCGTTCCCGGAGGTCTTCTGGCCCGGCATCGTGCGCGAGGTGCTGCCGGAGCTGGCCGCGGCCGACCGGGGGCAGCAGGAGAAGTTCGTCTTCGAGCAGGCCCAACTCTGGCACACGGCCAGCATGTCCGCGGACGCGGTGGAGGTGCTGCGCCTGCTCAATGGACGGTCGGTGCCGCTGGGGATCGCGTCCAACGCCCAGCCGTACACGGTGCGCGAGCTGGACCGCGCGCTGGCGGGCGCAGGGCTGCCGCGCGACCTGTTTGAGCCGTCCCTCTGCTTCTGGTCGTTTGCCCATGGCTTCAGCAAGCCCGACCCGCACGTGTTTCGCCTGCTCACGGCGCGGCTGCAGGGACGCGGCATTGCGGCGGCGGAGGCGCTGATGGTGGGCGACCGGATCGACAACGACATCGCCCCCGCGCAGGCGGAGGGCTGGCAGACCTGGCATTTCTCGCCCGCGGCGGACGGACCGGGCCCGGGGGGCGGGTGGGAACGGCTGCGCCGCCATCTGGAAGAGGCGGTACCGCCGCCGTAAATCGCCCGGGACGCTAGGTTCGTGGGCATTTTTGGCCGATAACCGCGGCGTTGACCCGAGTTGGCATTCCCTTTGCATCGGCGGGCCCGTGCCTGACCTCCTGCAATTTGCGACCACTGTGGGTGCCGAGATTCCGCCGGTGCTCATCGCGCCGTTTGTTTTGTTGCTCGCGTTGATCGCGGTCATGCCGCTCTCGCCCCCGGCGGTGAAACACCGGTGGGAGCGTTATTACCCCCACGTGGCCATCGGGCTGGGGTTGCTGATCGTCGCGGTGTACCTGGGCTGGCTGCCCGGCGGCGGCGTGATGGTGACGCACACGCTGCACGAGTATTTCGCGTTCATCTGCCTGATCGGCTCCCTCTTCGTGGTGGCCGGCGGCATCCACATCAAGGTCAAGGGCGAGGCGACGCCGCGGGACAACATTCTGTTCCTGGCGGTCGGCGCGATTGCGGCGAACGTCATCGGCACGACCGGGGCGTCGATGGTGCTGATCCGGCCGTGGATCCGGACCAACAAGATCCGGATGAGCGCGTTTCACGTCGTTTTCTTCATCTTCATCGTGTCCAACTGCGGCGGGGCGTTGACGCCGATCGGCGATCCCCCGCTGTTCCTCGGCTACCTGCGCGGCGTGCCGTTCTTCTGGCTGGTCGGCCACGTGATGACGCAGTGGCTGGCGACGATCGGCGCGATTCTGGCCGTGTTTTATCTTTTCGACCGGTGGAGTTTCGGCCGCGTGCCGCGCCCGATCCAGGAGAAGATCCGTGAGCACGATACCTGGCGCTTCGAGGGGTGGATCAACGTGCTGTTCCTGGCGGTGATCATCGGCGCAGTGTTTCTCCCGGACATCTGGCTGCTGCGCGAGTGGGTGATGCTGGGCACGGCGGCGGCCTCCTACCTGCTCACCCCCCGGTTGATCCATGAGGAGAACCAGTTCACGTTCGGCCCGATCCGGGAGGTGGCCTTCCTGTTCATCGGCATCTTCATGACGATGATGCCGGCACTCAACTATCTCGACCAGCACGGCAAGGATTTCGGCTTCACCAAACCCGCCCAGTACTATTTTGCGGCGGGGAGCCTGTCGTCGGTGCTGGACAACACGCCGACGTACCTGAACTTCTTCGAACTGGCCCGGGCGGTGATCGAGGGGCCGGCGCCGGCCGATCCGTCCGGCGGGGCCGCGGCGCTCGCGAAGGGCGGCGTGGAGGATCTGCTGACCCACCACGCGCCGTTCCTCATGGCGATCAGTCTCGGCGCTGTCTTTTTCGGCGCGATGACCTACATCGGGAACGGCCCCAACTTCATGGTGAAATCCATCGCCGAAAGCGCGGGCGTCAGGGTGCCCACCTTCTTCGGCTACGTCTTCAAGTACAGCCTGCCGCTGCTGCTGCCGATCCTGGTCGTCGGCGCCTGGCTGTTCCTGTAGCGGGGCGGGCCTCGGCACCGCCCCCGCCGGCTTGGGCGCCGGCTATTTCGCCTTGGCGATCTCCACCGCGAACACGTAGGTCGGGCCAAACATGTTGGAGCGGAAGATGACCCACTTCTCGTCGGGCGAGAACGTCACGTTGGGCTCCAGGCGATAGTCGTGCTTCGCCAGGTTGACCAGCCGTTCCGCCTCGAAGAACCCGGGATGGATGAGCTTGGGGCCGTCCGGGTTCTTGATGCCGGCGACATTCGGCAGTTCGCGCGGGCGGAACAGGTAGATCCACTTGCCGTCGGGCGCGTGGGCCACCATCTCGCTGTCGCCGCCGTCGCCGGCGAACATCGTGCCGTCGGGCGAGACGTTGAAATGCACCGACCACTCGTTCCGCGTGAGGTGATACCAGGTGCGCCGCCCGGTCGCGATCTCGTCGCCCGCCACCCAGAAATCCTCGCCGCGCGGCGTCTGGAGGTCGTACCAGACCGTGCGGCCGTCCGCGCTGAAGAATTCATGGCCGGCGATCTCCATGTTCATGGTGCGGGTGTGAACCTTCGTCCGCCCGGTGCCGTCGGCGCGAATCAGCCAGACGCGGTCCACCTCGTGCCAGGGGCCCTCATGACAGAACATGATGAGGCCCGGGTCGGTCGGGGAGAACTGCAGGTGATTGAGCCATTCGCGCTCCTTCCACACATCCCGCAGTTCGCCGGTTCGCGTGTTGATTGTGAAAATGACGTGGGGCGGGCCGGCGTGGATGCGCGCGAGCTGGTTGTGCAGCATCAGTTCCTTGGCCTGGGCGAAGGTCATGGGCTTGCCGTCGGCGCCGGGGTGCTCGTAGTTGGCCTGCTGGAAGCGCGGGTCCACCGCCGGCAATCCCCGGCCGGCCCGACCTTCGGGGCCGAAACGTCGCGGAGCCGCCCCTTCGATGTAGGAACCCAGCAGCAGGGTCTCGTCCGCGTTGAGCGACGAAACCATGCGGCCGGGCGGAAGCTTGACCACCTCCCGCGTCTGCCGGGTCTCCACACTGGTCGCATAGACCACCGCTGTCCGCACCGTTTCACGGCCGCCGTCCGGCCTCGCCTCCACCTGCGATTCCCACCGGACGTAGTACACGTCACCCGATTTTCGGCCGGTGACGATCACGCTGACCGGGCCCTGGACCACCGGCCGGACCGCGCGGGTGGCGAGATCGATCGCGGCGATGCCGTGATCGGCCGTGGTCACGATCAACATCCGGCCGTCGGGGGTGTACGCGTTCTGATGAAAATAAAGGCTCGCCATCCCGGGCTCCGGAGTGAGGCGGATCACGCGGTGCCCGGTATCCGGATCGATCCATTCGGTGGGCGGAGCTTTCGCGGCGGGCCCGGGCGTGGCGGACGCGGGATCGGCGCCGCGGAGGGGCCGGCAGGCGAGGCTCGCGGCCAGGATCGTCACGGCGAGCGGGGTGGCGACGCATGGGATCAGTCGGGAGGGCATCGGGGCATGCATAAGGCGGAGGGTCAGGCGGCGATCAAGCGGCCGGGGCGTGCCGGCCGACGCGGACGCGAAGCGATGGATGGGGGGATCGTGCCGGGTGAGACGCCTGGATCGCGTCCGGCGTTACGCCCACCGGA
The DNA here is from genome assembly GCA_046704925.1 of Opitutaceae bacterium. Lineage (GTDB taxonomy): Bacteria > Verrucomicrobiota > Verrucomicrobiia > Opitutales > Opitutaceae > Fen-1467. Next base: position 5,038 of record JBJKRD010000511.1, read on the forward strand.
ATCCGGGCGACGCCGACGTCCCTGCCCGGGGCGGAGGCGCCGGGCGCCAACAAAAAGCCCGCGGACGGACGACCGCGGGCCGGGAGCGCGATTGACGTCGTTCAGGCCTTCTGGACCAGCCCGGCCTTCATGGCCTTGACCGAGACCCAGACGCGCTTGGTGCCGCCGTTTGGCAGTTTGATCCGGATGCGCTGGAGGTTGGGCCGGAACTTGCGCGGCGTGATGCTCGTCACGTGCGTGCCGATGCCCCCGCTCTTCTTGCTCTGACCCTTGCGGTTGATGATGCTGCCTTTGACGGGCTTTCTGCCGGTGACAAAACAAACGCGTGCCATGGGAATGTCGTGGTGAAGGGGCGGAGTAAAGGCCCGGCGGGACGCGAAGCAAGAGGTTTTTCTCCGGCACCGCCTAGGCCGGGGCCACCGGCAGCCCGCGGCGTGCCCAGAGCACCTGGAAGCTTTGCCCCATGTTGCCCGGGTGAAGCAGTTGCATAACCCCGAGTTTGCGGCCGCTGAACCGTCCGCCTTCCGCCGCCGTCATGGGTGCCAGCACCGCCGCGGCGTGTTCCACCAGGAATGCCTCCTGAGATTGCACCACCGGCCGTGTGAAACCGTGCGCGGTGAGCGCCGCTTCCAGCCAGTCCCAACAGACGTGGCTGGTGAGATCCTGCTCGCCGGGAGCCGCGAGCAGGTCGGCTTGCCGGCGGTGCCGAAGATAGGCGCGCGCGGTGCCGGCCGGCGTCGCCCCCGCCAACTCGGACCAGGATTTTCCGTAATCAAAGGCGAGAAACAGGCCCTGCCACCGCTGCGCCGCCAGCGAATCGGCGAGCCGGACCGCGGCGAGCGGCAGGTCGATCCGATAACCGTCGGGGGCGTCGGCGGGCAGGCGGTCGGCGACCGCGCGCACCTCGGGAGTCGACTCGGGGAGCGGAACCTCGGCCAGTCTTCCGTGGCGCAGCGCCACCCCGGTCTCCCGCCATCGGCCGCCCTGCCGGATCACACGGTGAAACGGTTGCGCGTCGAACAGTTCGTTGGAAAAAACGACCGCGGGCGAGGGGATCGTCAGCGGTTCGCCCAATCCGCTGGTCATCACGGCGCGAAAGGGATGGGACACCCCCGTCGCACCGCCGGCGGCCAGGACACCGCGGGTCCCGCCTTCCGTGGCCGCCGGCTCGGCGCCGATCTCGACGAACGTGCACGTCGCCGCGGCCTCCCGGCCGAGGAGCCGGACGCACGCCGCCACCACCAGTTCGCCGAAGATCGGACCGAGGGAGGCGGCGGTGAAAAAATCCGCGGCGGGGTCCCGGCCGATCCGCCGGCGTGCCCGGGCATAATAGCCGACCGAGGGGTCGTAGAGGGCCAGCGCCATGAAATCGGCGAAGGACAGCGTGCCGTCGGGCCCGGCCTGACGGCGAAAGCCGGCCAGGAATTCCGGGGAGGCGGTGGCTGGTGCGTTGGAGGACATGGCGGGATTCCCGCGGGGCCGGTCGCGCCCGGGGGAGACGCTGTCCGTCCCGGCGGCGTTTTTCCAGTGCGAAGCGGCGGTTAACCGGCCCGGCGGGCTGCGGAAGCCATTTACAACCCGCGCCGGATGCGCACAGTAGATCTGTCATGTTCAAACGCTTCCTGGTGGTCGCTTGTGGCGCGGCCTGCGGCATCATCCTGGCCACGGCGGTCACCCACTTCCGCCCGGCCTGGAGTCTCTGGCCGAACCGCGACGTGTCACGCGACACCGCTTATTTCCGGTCCGTGCTGGAGTTGATCGGCAAGAACTACGTCAACGCCCAGGACGCCAACTACGACCGCCTGACGCGCGCGGCGCTCGAGGGCATGGTGAAATCGCTCGATGCCCACTCGGAGTTCATGCGGGCCAACGCCTACCGGGACCTGCAGGCGGAGATGGACGGCCAGTTCGGCGGCATCGGCATCCAAGTGGAGCGGCGGGACGGCAAGGTGATCGTCATCGCGCCCATCGCCGACACCCCGGGCGAACGCGCCGGCATCCACCGCGGGGACGAGATCGTCAAGGTCGACGGGCAGTCGATCGAGAAGCTGGGAATGGACAAAATCGTGGACCGCCTCCGCGGCAAGCCGGGAACGAAGGTGACGCTGACGCTCTTCCGGCCGTCCACGAAGGCGACCCTCGACCTGACGATCACGCGGGAGGTCATCCGGGTCGAAAGCGTGCGCGACGTGCACATGCTGGGCGACGGCATCGGCTACATCCAGCTGGTGCAGTTCAGCGAGCACACGGGCGACGAATTCCAGGCGGCGCTGGACAAGCTGCGGGCGGAGGGAATGAAGGCCCTGGTGCTCGACCTGCGCAACAATCCCGGCGGGCTGCTCGACGCCGCGGTGGCGGTGGTCCAGCCGTTCTTCAAACCGGGCGAGCTCATCGTCTACACCCAGGGCCGCGCCGCCGACAGCCGCCAGGAGATGCGGGCGGGGTCCGCGGCCGGCGGCCTGCAGGTGCCGATCGCGGTCCTGGTGAATTCCGGGACGGCCAGCGCGGCGGAAATCGTGACGGGCGCGCTCAAGGACACCGGACGCGCGGTGGTGGTGGGTGAACGCACCTTTGGCAAGGGCTCCGTGCAGACCGTCTTTCGCCTGCGGAACGGCGAGGCGTTGCGGCTCACCACGGCGCTCTACTACACGCCGAGCGGCGTGAGCATCCAGGAAAAGGGGATCGAGCCGCAGATCCCCGTGGCGGTGTCGCTGGAGGACGAGGCCAAGCTGCGCCTGCAACGTCTGCGGCGGGACCTCGACAATCCGAAGGAATTCGCGGCCCGATTCGGGTTCGAGCCGATCAAGGATGAGCCGTTGGAGACCGCGGTGGACGCGCTCAAGGGCGTGGATCTGTTCAACGCCCGCCGCGCGGCGGCGGCGCCGGGGGGATGACGGCCATGCACCGGCGAGGGCGGCCGAGCGGGCGGGGCCCGGACGATGCCCGCTGCGGGGCCGGGCGGCGGGCGCGCTCATGATCCTCGCTCTCGAGAGCTCGTGCGACGAGACGGCGGTGGCGTTGTTTGATCCGGCGCGCGGACTGCAGGGCGAGCTGGTGCACAGCCAGATCGCGCTGCACGAACGCTACGGCGGGGTCGTGCCCGACCTGGCGA